>JAHEAS010000287.1 GCA_024642645.1 Saprospirales bacterium
CCGGGAGAAGGGTAGGGCAGGCTATACTCACACCATTATTGAGTGGGATTCGCACTCGGTATGGGTTCCAGCAGTTGGAAGTGGTGGATAGAAGGGGGAATTGGGCAGTGCGAGGTATCGTAAACCCGACTGACGAAACACCGACAGGTGCTCAAGTAGGCGAAGGTTCAGCAAATGACAGTACGCCAAGACAAACTACACAATCACCACTTACCTACCAAACTGTACAGCGAGGAAGTGAAACTTGGCGAATAGCGCAGGGCGATTTAAGGGTTATGCCCAGAAGTCAAAGACTCAGGGATGAATCGTCACAGCGCAGAGTTTCTGGCGGAACAGGAGATGACGCCGGACACTTGATTGGCAACTTGTTTGGAGGCTCGGGCGGTGTAGAAAATTTAACCCCGCAGAACTGGATACAAAATCGGTATGGTACTTTTAGGGCACAGGAGCGAAGATGGAGGGAGCAAATCGAAGCTGGCGCTCAAATTTGGGCAAGCGTGACAGATAAGTACCGCCAAGATGAGGACAGGCCGTATGTGCGGGAGGTGGAATACCGAACCACGATAACAGGCCAAGGGACTACCACCCATAGTCTGACTTTTGCCAATACGCATACCCCCAGAAGCAGGTTGAATCAGGGAATTGCACCTACCGTTGATACGCCCCAAACAGACAACGTCATAAACGTGGATTTCAGAAATCGCAGAAGAACCTGATTATGAAGAGCAAAAGAAAATCTAGTTCCGTTGGTTCGAGGATTAGTAGCGGCAAGCTTGCTTCCCCTTTCTTCCGCCCCGCCCCCAACTTCATCGCTCATGGCGGCGGACGGGCAGGCTCCTTGCGCATTGAGGGTAGGACCGCTGCCAATTATTCCCATGCACACACCTCTCAAAATGAGACCGTGACACCCGCCACAGGTTGTGGGCGATGTGGGAGGGGGGCGCCTTGTGTTGAAATATCGGGTGAAGTAGTATCCACATTTACCACAAACCCGGTCGTAACCTTGCCCAGGGCTTCCCAATTCAGGGGCTTGAACGACTGTCAACGGCAACGGGTACAGGATGGTATTGACAACGTGCTTTCTCCCCACGAAGACCGACATGTGGCCATTTTTAGAACTTATGACGGTGAATTGACCACACCATTTACCTTTAAACTATGTCAAAATCAAAGGGTCTTTAACGGCCGTGTCAGGGCTGTGCATACCCAAATAGAACGGCAACGGAGAGCACAGGTACAGGCGGCAAGTGTCGCACTTGACACGCCTCCTTTCTTTTTCAACGTTGACCTCACCAACTGTCCAGACTAATGCAAAATCAGTCCGCCAACCTTAACCTTGCCCTCGATTGGCTGCGTGCAGTAGCAGCTGGCAGTTTGAAAATGCATGCCCGTCAAGTCGATAGTTTCGAGGTTGAATCGTTGGATTTTTTCAAAACAGCTACAGGCCTGTCCAATTTCATCGAACAATTTAACCCATCCTACGAGGAGTTTGTCGTGCTCATGTTGGGGCTTGCACCCTCGCTGCAGCCTGGTGTTTTTCACCAACTCATTGCCGAACACCTGCCCAATGGTGGCGACTTTCCAGAATTCGGTGGTGTCAAAGGCCAAAACCACCGGGACATCTTGCCCACTGGCGAAACTGCCCAGTTCATCCTTGCTGGCGACGACCTCGAAAAGCGGCTCAATGTCCACCAACTGTTCAGCACCGACCACTGGTTTCACCAAAAAGGCATCCTGAGTTTAGACGCTGTGCCACCCGGAGAACCTATGATGAGCGGCCGCATCATCCTTGACCCCGAAGTATTGGAAATGCTGACGCTTGGCAAGGTCAGCAAACCACGTTTCAGCACAGATTTTCCGGCAGAATACATCCAGACTGGCATGGAGTGGGACGATTTGGTTCTCGCTCCAGGAACACTTCGGCAAATTCACGAAATAGAAAGCTGGGTGCGGCACCAAGCTACCTTCTTCGAAACTTGGGGCATGAGTCGGAAAATAAAACCAGGCTATCGGGTACTTTTTCATGGCCCTTCTGGGACAGGGAAAACACTGACAGCCACACTGCTCGGCAAGTCCACAAAACGGGATGTGTTCAAAATTGACCTCTCGATGGTGGTCTCCAAATACATCGGCGAGACGGAGAAGAATCTTGCCCGCCTCTTCGACAAGGCGCAAAACAAGGACTGGATTCTTTTTTTTGATGAGGCCGACGCCCTGTTCGGCAAGCGCACCGGTATCCGGGACGCCCACGACAAGTACGCCAACCAAGAAGTTAGCTACCTGCTGCAACGCATCGAGACATACCCGGGCCTCACCATTCTTGCCTCCAATTTTAAGAGCAATATTGACGATGCGTTCCTCCGGCGCTTTCAGGCGATGGTTTTTTTTCCCGTACCAAATGTGGAAGAGCGTTTTAAACTCTGGCAAAAAGCTTTCCCGCCCAATGTGAAGTTGGATGAAAAAATTGATTGGAAAAGGTTGTCCCAACAATATGAACTCACCGGGGCCAGTATCATGAACATCGTCCAATATTGCTGCATCAGGGCGCTTGAGCAGGGCCTGGAGGTCATTTCAGTGGAAAATTTGATGAGCGGAATCAGAAACGAGTTCGTCAAAGAAGGGAAAATTGTCTAGTTGGCAGTGTGCAGTCAAGAACTATTAACTTTGTCCCAGACTGCTAACTGACGAACTGCAAACTTCAAAAATGCTACTTCCTTTTTTCAACGAACTAGAAACCGAAGCCGGCTGCGACGAAGCCGGCCGTGGCTGCCTCGCTGGTCCAGTCTTTGCAGCGGCTGTCATCTTGCCAAAGGATTTTGCCCACCCATTTCTGAACGACTCAAAGCAACTCACAGAGAATCAGCGGGTTGAACTTCGGTACATCATCGAAGATGCGGCACTGGCATGGTCGGTCGTACAGCTCGAACCCATCGAAATTGACCAACTGAATATCCTCTGGGCATCGGTGGAGGGGATGCACCGGGCCATTGCGAAGTTGAAAAAAAAGCCAACGTCGTTGTTGATTGACGGCAACCGGTTCAAACCGTACCCCGGTATCCCGCACCATTGTATGGTGAAGGGGGACGCACGCTTCCTCAGTATTGCAGCTGCTTCTGTGTTGGCCAAAACATATCGTGACCAATACATGCTTTCATTGTCTATCAAATACCCGCAGTACGGCTGGGAGCAAAACAAAGGCTATCCGACCAAGTTTCACCGAGAAGCTATTCGGCGGCATGGCGTCACACCTGAGCATCGGCGGTCATTTCGGCTCCTGCCAGCTTCGGAACTTTCCGCTGGGGAACAGCAAGCATTGTTCAACGGCATTTAAAATACAAATGGCAAAAAACAATTCGACAATTCAACAATCAAACAATTCAACTTGCCGATATTAGCGCCCGTTTTGGGAAACCTCCAACAATCTCGGACGTTACCATTCAAAATTAACTCAACTACAACGATAAAATGACTGATTTCTCATTCATTGCAAACGCACATCCCGCTTTCATTGACTCCATGTACGAGCAGTACACTGCCAATCCAGCGGCAGTAGAAGATAGCTGGCGCCTGTTCTTCAAGGGCTTCGACTACGGCTTCAATGCTGGCGAAACGAATGGCCAACCAGCCACCAATGGAAATGGAGCCGCCCACGTCACACCAGGAGATATTGACTTGGATGAACTCCGTGTGTTGGCGTTGATTTTTGGCTACCGCAACAGAGGCCACCTCAAATCAACCACAAACCCGTTGAAAGCCCGGAAAAACAGGCATCCTTATATTGACTTGTCTGATTTCAACTTGGCTCCGATAAACCTTGACAAACCCTACTCGGCAGGCAAGGAAATCGGCATGGAAAAAGCGAAGCTGCGTGATATTATCGCCCAACTTGAAAAAGTCTATTGTGGCAATATCGGGTTTGAGTACCACCACATTCAAGAACGAGACAAACGCCGTTGGCTACGGCGTCGAATCGAATCCCAAAGCCCAGAAACACAATGGGGCCTGACGCTCGACGAAAAGAAGCGCATTTTGCAAAAACTCAACGGGGCGACTGTGTTCGAACAGTTTTTGCATAAAAAATTCATTGGTCAAAAACGTTTTTCATTGGAGGGCGGCGAGACAACGATTGCTGCCCTTGATGCCATCATCACAGAAGCTGCCAATGCTGGCGTTGTGGAAGTGGTGTTCGGTATGGCGCACCGGGGAAGGCTGAACGTCCTGGCTAACATCCTGGGTAAAACCTACGAGCAGATTTTTACGGAGTTCGAAGGTGAAATGCCCGAAGACCAGAGCTTTGGCGACGGTGACGTGAAGTACCATCTTGGTTTTTCTTCGCAAGTAACTACACCGCACGACAAGCAAATCTACTTGAAACTGGTGCCAAACCCCTCCCACCTCGAAGCTGTGAACCCAGTGGTGGAAGGCTTTGCGAGGGCTAAAGCTGACGTACTCTACGCAAGCGAGTACGATCGCATTTTACCCGTTTTGATTCATGGCGATGCAGCAGTGGCCGGTCAAGGCATAGTGTACGAATGCCTTCAAATGAGCCTACTGAAAGGTTATGAAACAGGAGGAACGCTCCATTTCGTCATCAACAACCAAATTGGTTTCACGACCAATTGGGAGGATGCCCGTTCTTCGACCTATTGCACAAGCCTTGCCGCCACAGTGCAGGCACCTGTTTTCCATGTAAACGGCGACGACCCAGAGGCTGTGATTTTTTGTTGCAAACTGGCGATGGAATACCGTCAGGAATACAACTCCGACGTGTTCATCGATATGGTTTGCTACCGCAAACATGGGCATAATGAAGGCGATGACCCGAAGTTTACCCAACCGCTTTTGTACGACCTCATTAATGCCCATGCAGACCCAAGGGAAGTTTATAGCAAACGCCTTATTGAACGGGGCGACGTACACAAGGAAATAGCAGAGCGGATGGAGAAAGAGTACTGGGACCAAATGCAGGCGCGGCTCGACAACCAGAAACAACACAAACTGCCATACGAATATCAGGAAAGTGAACTGGCTTGGAAGAGCCTCCGCAAAACTACCACACCGGAAGATTTTGATGAGTCGCCCTTGACAGGCATTGACAAAAAGGTAGTTGATAAAATCCTCAAGCACTTACACGAGTACCCGAAAGACTTCAAACCTATCAGTAAGTTCAGCCGGATTTTGAAAGGGTCGAAAGCGCTCTGGGAAGCTGACAAGTTGGACTGGGCACTCGGTGAGCTACTTGCCTATGGCTCGCTTTTGCTCGAAGGCAATGATGTGCGGCTAAGTGGACAAGACGTTAAGCGGGGCACTTTTTCCCATCGCCATGCCGTGCTGCACGAAGAGGATACGAACCAAGAGTACAACCGCTTGGATGACATGAGCGAAACACAGGGCAAGTTTCATATTTACAATTCGCTGTTGAGTG
>JAHEAS010000288.1 GCA_024642645.1 Saprospirales bacterium
GGCACTTTCTCCGAAATGGCAACTGCCAATGCTGACAGTGGCTAGTGAGTACATGTACAATTTGAACGATTTCGTAAAAGCTGAAGAATGGCTAAAGCGGGCTAATAAAGCGAACCCAAAGAATTTCGTGGTTTGGGAACGTTTGGCTTGGCTTTATCAAACAGTTGGCCCCAAAGAAAAGGCAAGAGAGATGGCGGAGAAGATGATAGAACTTCGCCCGGATCTCTTCAATGGATACGGCACCATGGGCAGTTGCTATTTTCAGTTGGCTGACTTTTCTACGGCAAAATCATTTTACCTAAAAGCACTGAAAAAAAACGATGAACCTTCTAATTGGGTAAATGCCAACTTAATCTACGCGTACTTGGCCACCAAACAACCAAAAGCTGCGGAGGCGCTGTTTGACCGAATAATTGCCGACGAACGGACACCTTACTGGGTCGCAGCAAACCTGGATACTTGGTACGCCAAAGGACTACTCAATTACACCAATGAATTCAAAAAAGCGGAGACCCTTTTGTCTAGCGCTATGGAACGAAGGCATATTGCCTTCGATGTGGCTGAAATTCTGATATGGCAAGCCAAGGCGAAGTTTTTACAAAATCAAAATGATGCCTGTAGGCAATTGTTGGAACAGGCGTTAAGCCATGACTCACTCCAGGTCAATGCCTTTATTTTGGCCTATTCCCTCATGGGCGAGCTGGAAGCCCTGGACGGCAATGACGAGGCTGCCGAGGCTTTTTTTCAAAAAGGAACCAACTATTGGGGCGACGATTTTTTCAAAGAAGACGCACTTTTTCGCTATGGCCTATTTTTATTGAACAGCAATCGGGTGGAAGATGCGGAGAAACAGTTTCAGCTTTGTCAATGGATAACCAACAATCATGGTTCTTTGGGCGAATACGGACTTGCCTTGCTTAATGCCCAACAAGGCAAAAACGACCTTGCGCTTTCTCAACTCAAGCAGGCATTGGAAAACTACTACCCTTTCCAAGCGCGGATATTGGCGGAACCACTTTTTTCTGAAATTAGAAAAGCTGATAAATTCAATGTGCTTATGAACCAGCATTTTAACCAATAATCAAACTTTTGAAAGAATGAAATATGCTGATTTTACTGAGTCGAAACAAAATATTAAGGAATGAAAATAATTTTTTGTGATTTTTTCAGATTCACTGATAACCCCTAGAATCATGAGGTATAGATGTTATAACAATTCCATTTTTTACAGAATGGTTTTAAATGGGCCCGTAGAAACCCATGTTTGTTGATAAAAAAGATTCTATCATAATACCCGAAATGTCTCGAAAAGCTCCGGCAGGAAAATACCTGCCGGGACTTCTTCTCTTTACCAGATTTAATTGGGCAAAAAACTTCTATCAACCCAAGAATATTTTTGAAAAAAAATTGTTGAGCTAAACAAAAAACGTATTTTGGCGGACATCCAAATAGCCGCCTTTATAGCTCAACTTACAGCGTTTCTTTAACCACTAGCCACGATAAAAGCCGCTCTCTATAATCAACTACTAATTTCATCACTTTTTAAATTGCCAATTATGAAAATGAAAGCCTTTTTTTCTTCAGTTTCTGTGCTAGCGGCCTTCTTCCTTTGTTGCGGCCTGAACCAAGTTCAGGCTCAGGATGCTACTGGAGGTGGGGTTCGCACCACTTCCGACGCCAAATACTGTGATGCTGTGTTGCCTGACATTGAAAAGCAACTACAGTCCGATGCCGACGCTACCTGTACCACTCAGACCACTTGTGTGGAATGTATGGATCGAACTTCCAAAATGACACTTTCCGCCACCCTCTATGTTCAACCGAACAAATCTGTATGCAAAGCCGTAACTGATATTGTTACTGACGCAGATGTCGCTAGCCGAGGTGCTACCAAGCAGGCCCCTAAACGTTTCTATGCAAAACTTATGCAAAGCCCATGTTTTGCTGGTGGTACAAACCTTGAAGTTGTTGTGCCGGGCTACGACTTGAACAAAAAGCAATTCTCTTTCATGTGGGAAGTTGACGGTAAAAAGGCAGGTCACCTTACATCCGTTCAGTGTGCTTGTGGCAAAGAGGCCAAAGTCAGGGTTACCCACCTGCGAACTGGCGAATCCGTCAATTTGACAATGAAATTGAATTCAACTTGTGCTAATAGCACAAACAAGTAAAATCGACACTTTGAAAGCGAGCTTTCAAGACTGACTTATATTGGGCATTTTTTATTGCGCTGAATTGTTTGGATAAGTTGGAATAATTACCTTCAACTAATAATTCGTGAGATATATATTTGCTTAATAAAATTCATTTATTTAATCCTGAAAAATTCAAAAAAGCATTGTTTATTAATTCGTAGCCATGTTCTACTAAATTGTTTTTGAGTTATTATTTGGCGGAAAACTGTTCAAAAAAAACCAACTGAATTTCACCATTAACAGCAGCATTTTATTAGAATTTGGTCTAGAAAACAATTTTTTAAGCAATGTAATCAACCAATTAATTTCAGTTCACCTTTAAATTGTCAACTATTATGAAAATCAAAGCTTTTTTTATGTCTTCCGCTGCATTAGTAGCAGTTCTCTTTTGTTTCAGCCTGACTTCTGTTCAAGCACAAAGTGGTGGCGCTATTGGTACCTCCACAGTCAAATACTGCAGTGATATTTTGCCTACTATTGAAAAACAACTTCAAGCTGACGCAGACGCTACTGGCACCACTCAAACTGCTTGCGTACGTTGCAAAGATAAGTCAACACAGATAGTCATTGATGCCACGGTTGTTGCTCAGCCTAAAGATGCTGGCGCAACGGATATCAAAACCGTAACGGATAACCTCAGCCGTGGTGGCATGGCTATTGAGCCAAAGTTTACCGCACAAATCATCCAAAGCCCTTGCTTTAGAGGGGGAACCAACCTGGAAGTGAGCTCACCAGGCAACGATTTGTCCACCAGAGAGTGGTCCATCGTATGGGATGTTGACGGCCAAGCTTTGGGCAGCGGCTTGAATTTGGCTTGTGCTACTGGAAAAACCGCCAAAGTTAGGGTAACCTATCAGCCTACTGGCGATTTTGTCACTTTGGAAATGAAACTGAACAGCGGAAGCACTGATTCATTAAGGAATTGATGCTTTAGACCGTGTTATATCTTGTATGCCACGAATTGTATATAGACGCCCGAATTTATTTGCGTGAATATATCCAATTCGTGGCACAAGCCTCATCTGTTGGTGTCAAACCTATCCTTTCATCAATATTAACATCATGAAAAATATAGTTCTTAATTGTATTCTGGCATTAATGTGCTTGTTTGTAACTGGTCAATCCTTTGGTCAAAAAACAGCTCCCAAAAAAAAGAAGACAACCAATGTAAGCCTACAATATTGCGATGACGCAATTGCCACGGCTAAAAAACTCAACCAATCTCAAGCTGATGCCGAATGCCGCACGGTTCACCAATGCGTACCTTGCCAGGATAAAATAACAAAACAAAAGACCTGTAAATCCGTCACCGTCCAACCGAAATGCAGCTCTTCTGCAACCATCACCAAAAAAGTCGTCAAAGACGCATCTGGCGAAGAAGAAGCAGGAGAGGCCCCACCCTTCACCGTTGAAATCATCCAGGAATCATGCGGAAAAGGCAAGGTATCACTCGATGCCGTTGTGATGTCGGATGGCCAAACCAGTTTTGACAAAAAGTCGCAAGCGGACTATGCTTTCCTATGGACCATTGACAACAAAGAAGCTGGCAACAACAGCGACGTAACTTGTGTGCAAGCCAAAGAGGCCAATGTAAAAGTCATCAAGAAGTCTAATGGTGCCACCATCACCCTGTATATCGCACCACCTACCTACGTTGAGCCAGCACCTTCAAGGGGAGCACCAGTGCCCACCATTGCTGCTGTTTACAAAAAAACAGGCTGCTTTGGGTATTGCCCAATTTATGAAGTGCAGTTTTATGTGGACGGCCGGGTAAAATGGGAAGGCAAAATGAACACTGGCACCCAAGGCATTAAGGAAGCCACTTTGGACAAAGAAACGCTTGCCCAGATTACCAGGGTCGCCGAAAAAATCAAATTCTTCAATATGGACCGGAAATATCCCGACTACCAAGTCTGGGATGCACCTTCCACCATTATTTACCTCAACCTGAACGGGAAGGAACACCAAGTGCAAAACACACTCGGCGCTCCGAAGGAATTGAAAGAATTGGAGCAGCTATTTGACGACATAATCAAAAAACAAGGCTGGAGAACCACGCCTGACAAGAAGAAAAAGAAAGCGAAAAGCGCTTCAAGCAATAACGATTGATGCATTAGGATTGATTTAAGGAAAGTAACCTTCCTGTTTCTATCCATAAATTAATAGCTTAAATTAGACCGTGTTCGGAATTTGGGTTTCGAGTGAAAAATTGTTGATTTTTTGATGAGATGAGGCGGAAAATTGGGAGCATAGCCTAGCTACGTGACCAATTTTTCAACGAAATATCATCAAAAAAGGAGCTGTTTTTCGCCGGAAGCTAAATTTCGAACACGGTCTAAACTAAATAGCTATGATATACCAATCAATTTCCAATCGGCAGGTTTCCCAGTTGCTGAACGAAATAGCCAACATGCTCGAAGTACAGGACGCCAACCCTCATCGCGTCCGCGCCTACCGCCGCGCCGCCGCCGTTGTGCTTCAACGGGAGGGTGATATTTCGGAAATCATTAACAGCGGCGACGGGATAGCGCTGGAGAGCATTCCGGGCATTGGCGAAAGCCTCGCCCGCACCATCGAAGAATACGTAAAAACGGGCAAGTCGCAACTGCTCCAGCGCCTCATGGGTGAGGTGACACCGGAGGAGATCTTTGAGCAAGTCCCCGGCGTCGGTTCCGAATTCGCCCGGCGCATAGTCGTAGAACTGGGCCTTCGAACCTTGGAGGACCTAGAACAAGCCGCCCACGATGGGAGGCTGCTTCAGGTGGGAGGCTTTGGGAAAAAACGCGTGGAAGCCATTCAGACAAGCCTTGCTGGGATGCTGAGTAGCTATGCCCGCCGCAGCGCCATGCGGGCCATTCCGGAGGAAGGGCGCACTGATTTCAGACCAGATATCAGCCTGTTACTGGCGGTGGACGCGGAATACCGCCAAAAAGCAAGCGCGGGCGAGTTGAAAAAAATCTCCCCAAAACGCTTCAACCCCAATAAAGAGGCTTGGCTGCCTATCTACCATTTAGACAAGGGTGGCTGGGCTTTTTCTGCACTGTTTTCAAATACCGCACGTGCCCATCAGCTCCACAAAACTGACGACTGGGTGGTGCTTTTTTATGAAAAAAATGGCAGAGAAGACCAAGCCACAGTGGTGACGGAAACGAGCGGCCCATTGGTGGGCAAGCGAGTAGTGCGTGGACGGGAGGAAGCCTGCAAGCGTTTTTACGAAGGTCGCCGAGGCA
>JAHEAS010000289.1 GCA_024642645.1 Saprospirales bacterium
CCCGATGGGCCACCAGCTGGCAGGGTGATGGTGAAAGGCACAGTTCCCATTGCAGGGACAGTTACATTGATGCAAATTTCAGCTTGGCAACTATAAACTGGCGTACATAGATTTGGTAGCGTTGCATCGTTTTCATAAGCCCGAAAACAAACAGGGATGGTGGAGGGAATACCCACCAAGCAAGGATAGTTTTTGTTGAATTGTTGATTGGGGAAATTGTTGTAACAAATGCCATTGAAAGGGTAGGATACCCAGCCGGCGTTGTCAATGTTCACCGCCCATGTTGGGTCTGGTGCGCCAAACGGGTCGGTACAGGTGGTGGTGGAACTTCCACTCAGCACGTTCATTTTGATGTTGAATTGCCCGAAAGTCGGTTTTACACCAATAAAAAACAGAATAAATAAGACGGCAGGGTAGATAATCAGTTTGTTCATTACCAATGGTTTATGTGTGTAAGTGCAGTTTTGGTAAAACGATGGGCCATTCCCATCCATTGCTCAAAGCTACTTTCTCAGAGGTTCATACCAGTCCATTTTCATATTTCAGGCAAATTTTTGACAAAAAATAGGGTGTGTTCAACTTGAATTTTCAAAAACTACTCACCTTCAACCAATTTCGACCACACTCGTTCCCCCACCTTTTTTCAGCACCCGGACCTGCGTTGATATGCGTTCCTTCAGCTCTTTTACATGTGAGATGATGCCGATTGTTTTTCCTTTTGCCTGCAAATTTTCCAAGGTACAGATGGCGAGGTCAAGCGTTTGGTCATCTAGGGTGCCGAAGCCCTCATCAATGAACAAGGAACGAATGTTGGCATTGCGACCAGCTAGGTCACTCAATCCAAGTGCCAGTGCCAGACTCACCAAAAAGCTCTCGCCACCGGACAAAGTCATCATCGAACGCATGTTGTCGGCCTGGTAGGTATCCACGATGTCCAGTTCTAAATCCTCCCCTTGACGCTTTACGACGAAGTAGCGACCGTAGAGGTTTTCGAGGTGGGTGTTGGCGAGTTGAACCAGCTTTTGCAGCGTAAGGCCTTGTGCGAATTTTCGGAACTTTGAACCATCAGAGGAGCCAATGAGGTCATACATCGCCGCCCAGCGATTGAATACAAGTCGTTGATTGTCAATTTTTTGCAAAATGGCTTCGCCTTCCGTCTTCCGTTTTTCGTTGTCCTTTAATTGTTGGTTAAGTGCTCCGATTTCCTGTTGGAGTATCTGCATCTCGCTTTCCAATGTCTCGACTTTTGTGGCAAGTTCGGATTCCGTTTCTGTTGTCAAGGGTGTAGTTAGTACAGTTTCCAAAGCCATTTTAGCCGATTTGGCTTCTTGCCTGACCGCCACCTCCCGCAGTTTTAGTCGCTCTGATAACTCCTCGATTCGTGCTGCTTCTTTCGCAGGCAAAATGGCGTTTCGCAATGCTGCTACCGATGCAAAACCTGCCGTTGCTAGCCCTGAATTCAAGGTTTTTTCCAATTCAGCCACTGTGTTCTTGTTGGACTCCAGCTGTTTCTCGGTGTTTTCCAACTGTTGATTGGTGCGAGACAATCGTTCCTTTGCTTGCTGGTGGTTTGTGCGTGCCACCGCCACCGCTTGCTCCGCAATTCTGAGGTCTGCCAACATTTTTTCTCGCTCGGCAACCGGATTTTTTACCCCAAAAATAGACTGCCGATGCTCCCGCAAAACGTCCAATTTCCCTTGCAACTCGAGGGCTTCTGCCTGCAGTTGCTGGCTTTTTTCTTCCAAATCAGCCTGCGTTGCCACCAACTGCCCGAGCGACTGCCGGGTCAGTTCAAGCTGGCGTTCATGCGTATCTCGGTTTGTCTTTTTGGAGGAAAATTCATCCTCCTTTCCTTTCAGTTCACTGAACATCTGCTTGGCCGTGTCCAACGAAAAACGGAACCCATATTTGTCCACCAGCTTGTCCAGTTCTGCACTCGACTCCTTGAATCTTTCGGCCAATTCGAGCAAGGTGGCTTCCCGGTCGAGGCGGCTCCGCTCGTTTTGTTGCTCTGCAAAACGGGCGTCTTTCAGCTGGTTTTCAAGCGTACGAACCGCCTCCTCTTTTGCCGAAATCTGACCGTTCAGCGTTGCAAGCATTTCCCGCTTGGACTTTTTTTCAGCCAGCATCACCTCAAAATTGTCCAGTTTGCTTGCCAACCAATCGCCATGCGATCTACTGAAATCTTCCCCGTCGAGGCCGGGCAGGAAGGCCGCTAGCCGCTGCTCCAGCTCGCCAATCCGAGCTGTAATTTTGCCCATTTCCCCATTGTCTTTCCCCTCGATTTGTTGAATCTGGGTATTGGTTTCAATGTGCTGTTTGAGCAATGCATTCCGTTCCAATTGGCGCTCCCGGTTTGATTTTTCAGCCGCTTCTAAATCTGCCCGAGCCTCGTCCACAAAGGGCTTCACCTCGTGCAACCGGAAGGGGTGGTGGGTACTCAGGCAAAGTGGGCAAGGGTCGCCCTCCTTCAGGTTCGCCCGGTCTTTTTCGTAATTGGCGAGTTGCAGTTGCTGATTGTACACTTCTCGTCGGTAGGTCAATTGGTGCTCCAATTCCTCCGTCTCCTCATAAGCCGAAAGCAGCGATTTGTCGAGCCAAAGTTCTTGTTGGCGCAGTTCTGCAAGACGGGTTTCAAGATTGGAAAGTTGCACCAAAACTGTCCGGTATTCAGCGTTGAGGCTGTTGAGGTTGGTGAAATTTTTATGCTTTTCACTAAGTTGCTCAATCTCCCGTGCGAGTATTTCGAGCAGGTCTTGTCGATTTGGGATGAAATTTCCTGGGGTATTTTTCTCAAAAAGCTCGTGCAGACTGGCTAGCGACCTTTTTTCTTCGGTAAAAATAATCTCCAGCCTTGCCGTGTCCAGTTTCGATTGTTCCGTGTTTTGGAGCAACGATTTAGCTTCTTCAGCAATTCGTACCTTGCTCCTCAGATTTTCCCGGAGCGCCTCTTCGTGAATGGTGATGGCGGGTAAATCTTGCGGCAACGACGCCCAAACAGCATTGGTTTTCAGCCATTTATCCAATTCCGCAACTGCTGCTGTATGTTCTTCCAGCTTCTTTTTTTGCTGTGCGATTTGCTGTTCGATGGCCTGTTTTTTTGCTGATGTGCCTTCCCGCTCATGGGTGATTTTGGAATTGGCTTCCATCAAAGCGCTAACTTGGGCGTCCATCAGTGCCACCTCTTCAAAAAGTTGCATGGCGGCTGGCTGTCCTGAAATCAGTGTATCGAGCAATGCTGCTTTTTCACCAAAAAACACCTGTGCTAATTCACCTGCTGCTGCTTCGGTGGTGCGGTTTTGGGCATAATGAACGATTGCTTCCTCCAAATTGGCATTTTCAGTCAACTTGTCATCCAGCCGGGCGAGCGTGGGGTGGAGCGGCAAGGTCTTGCGGTGCTGCGACAGTAATTTTTCTTCTGCTTCAAGGGTTATTTTTTCAGCCTCCATTGTCTGCAAATCGGCAGAGGCTTTTTCATTTCGAAGCTTCGTTTGCACAACTTGGCGCAGCCATTGCAACGCATTTTTGACCAAATCAAGTTCTGTCCTTTTGGTTTTCGTGGCTTGTTCTTTCTCCTTTAAAAAGGTCTTGTGTGCTTTGAGCTCTTCTTTCGAAAAAACTTGAAGTGAATCTCTGTAAATGACCAATTCCGCCAGAATTGCCTTTTCGATATTGTGTCGTTCGAGTGCTGCCTTGGACAGGCTTGAATAAATCTCCGTTCCGGTGATGCGCTCCAAGAGCTCGCTGCGTTCCCTCGGTGCAGCTTTCAGGAATGCTGCAAAATCACCCTGCGCCAACATTGCAGAGCGAGTAAAGCGCTCAAAATCCAGCCCGGAAACTTCTTCGATAAAAGCATCCACTTCCGTCTTTTTTCGTTCAGCAACTACGATGAAGTCTTGCTTCGCATCATCCCATTCAGCTACCGACCGTTCAATAACTGGTTGAGGGTTTTCTTTTTTAGATTTAGGTATTCTGCAACGCCATTGGCACCTAATTTTTCGACCTACCGCTTCGAAGTCACATTCTGCCATGCCTTCTTCGGCGCCGTGGGAGAGCACCTCCTCTGGCCTCGATTTCCGGCAAACTTTGCCGTACATGGCCAAGGTGATGGCGTCAAGGATGGTCGTTTTGCCTGCGCCTGTGTCTCCTGTTATCGCAAACAACCCAGTATCCGACAAAGGGCTTACCGTGAAGTCAATCTCGACTTCCGAGCGGATGGAGTGCAGGTTGCGAAGGAGAATACGGCTGATTTTCATTTTTTGGTGGTAGGTTTACAGGCGATGCTAAGAAATAAGCTGGGCTTTATTCAAAACGTCCAAAATGTTGCCGTACACTTCATTTGGCTGTGCTAAAAAAGCATTCAAATCGGTCCAGACGGCTAGCTCAATGTCTTCCTCGGTTTGCGGGGTTAGTTGATTTTCAGTCGTTCGCATCCGGTACCAGTAGGTTGTTTTAAGTACTCTTTTGCCCTTCATTTCGTAGGTGTGCCAAGTGTCCAGCAAGTGCGGGCCGAGGATGATTTCCCCAATGCCGGTTTCCTCCTGCACTTCCCGGACGGCGGTTTGTTCCGGTGTTTCGCCGGGGTCCATTTTTCCTTTGGGAAGGTCCCAACTGCCTCTGCGATGGATCATCAAAACTTTGCCATCAGCATTAAAAACAGCGCCGCCAGCCGCACTAATAAGTTTGAAAATTTTTTGAAATTCTGTCCACATTCGCTCCACATCGGGGTCAAACACAGCGATGTAATCGAACCGTTGGGTGCACTCCAGTTGATTGACGAGGGTTGTCAAAAATTTCTTCTTCCCGCCGTAGCGCAGTACAATTTTTTTCTCTGTTGATGGCCCAAAGCTTTTTACTTCTTCGGAAGAAACAAGGTACAAAGGCGTACCGTTAATGTAAATTTTATACATTTGCTGCCCTTTTTAGAGGTATGATATTGATAGTTTGTTGGCCACCGGCTTGTTCCTAAAAACTTCATCGGTACCTAATTAACGGCAAAGAA
The DNA here is from genome assembly GCA_024642645.1 of Saprospirales bacterium. Taxonomy (GTDB): domain Bacteria; phylum Bacteroidota; class Bacteroidia; order Chitinophagales; family Saprospiraceae; genus UBA6168. The sequence goes on from JAHEAS010000289.1 coordinate 5,003, forward strand.
AGCAAAGGATGAATATTGCATCGGAAGTCGCACAGCGTTTGTTGCAAATAAAAGCAATTAAACTTAGCCCACAAAAGCCTTTCACTTGGGCTTCAGGTATTTTGTCGCCAATTTATTGCGACAACAGGCTGGTGCTTTCCCATCCCGAAGTAAGGGATTTGGTGAAACAGTGCCTAATCGAAAAAGCCAAAGATTTTGGTAAGTTTGACGCTGTGGCTGGCGTGGCTACGGCCGGCATTGCCCACGGAATGCTATTGGCCGATGCCTTGAAATTGCCGTTTGCCTACGTTCGCAGCAAACCAAAGGAGCATGGGCGCCAAAACTTGATTGAAGGCGAATTGCCAGCAAAATCGAAGGTTTTGGTAGTTGAAGACTTGATTTCCAAGGGCGGTAGCAGCTTGCAAGCAGTGGATG
>JAHEAS010000290.1:0-3810 GCA_024642645.1 Saprospirales bacterium
CTCCGAACCCGCCGATAAACACATAGGCGAGGTGTACTTCTTTGTGTTTCACGGGAATCACCACATCGAACTGGCTAAAGAACGGGTCGTCGCTGTCAGTCAAGGTATGCAACCTGGTATAGCGGGAAAGTTGGTCGGAAACATCGGTTTTTAGCTCGCCTATCTCGAAGCCGATATGAGCGGTACAGGCCCATTTTTTCTCCTTTCGGTAATAAAGGGCCATTTTTTTTACCCCCATTTCCCAACTCAAAAAAGACGTGTACATTTCGAACAAGCCACTCATCTTCACATTGTTGTTGATGGCCTGTGTGATGTTGAGCAGCCGGTTCACTTGCAATTGCTTCAAGTTCAGGTCACGTTCCAGTTGCCCGATGGTATTTAATTTTTGTTTTACGTTGCCTAAAGAAGTCATCAGTAAGTAATTTTCCGGTCGTATAGTTCTCAAAAACGAATGGGTAAAATTAGAAATTGACCCGAATACTTTTCGATAAAACTACTTTTGCGGGAAATTTGCAGTCCACGATGCCAATTTGGTATCGGGAAATTGGAGACACAGACGACTTTGAATCGCTTTTTTATTTGATAAAATATTGTTAATCAATGTTTTAGATAAAAAGACTTTCTAGCTCAATTCGAAATAAGAATAATGCAACAAATAACTTTTCAAGGGAAACAAATCGCTTTTTCCGACAGCAACCAAGAAAATGGCCGAGATGTAGAGGGGCTCCCCATTGTTTTTTTACACGGATTTCTCGAAGACAGCCGACTGTGGGACGAGTGGCTACCACTGTTGCCTGCCCGCCGTTTCATTTGTATTGACTTGCCCGGCGCTGGTAGTTCCGAACTCCTCGAAAAGCTAACCATGGAAGCCATGGCCCAGGCGGTATCGGCGGTGATAGAACATCTTGGCATTCAGAAGTTTGTGCTCATGGGGCACAGCATGGGTGGGTATGTGGCCCTCGCTTTTGCGGAAAAATGGGGCGAAAAACTTGCTGGACTTTGCCTGTTTCACTCGCATCCTTTCGAAGACTCAGAAGAGAAAAAAGCGAGCAGGCTCAAGTCCGTTGAATTCATCCAGAAAAACGGGCACGTCATCTACGTGCGTCAAGCCATCCCGCAGCTCTTTGTTTACGACTACTCCAAAGGCTACCAAAGCGAGGTGAACCGACTGATACACAACGCCGCCTATTTCAAGCCCGAGAACATCATCGCCACCCTCCATGCCATGCGCCTGCGCCGCGACCGCTCAGCGGTGTTGCGCAATATCGGCTGTCCGGTACTCTTGCTCATCGGTAAGCACGATACTGCCGTACCGCTCGAACTGAGCATGGCCATGACCCCACTGCCCAAGCAGGCCAGCATCCACGTCTTCCCGACCGTGGGACACATGGGCATGTTTTCCGCTAGCCGGGAGACGGCCAAGGTATTCCGGGAATTTTTGTCTGAGTTATAAGTTTTGAGTTTCGGGTTTTGAGTTGAAGCGATGGGCAACTCCAAACCCGAAACTCAAAACTCAAAACCGTTCCCAATGAAAGCCCTCATTTTCGCAGCCGGCCTCGGCACTCGTCTTCGGCCTTTGACCAACGACCGCCCCAAAGCCCTCGTGGAGTTGAACGGCGTGACGCTGCTCGAAGTCGCCATCAGGCGATTGGTAACGGCTGGCTGTCGGGAACTGATTGTGAACGTTCATCATTTTGCGGAGCAAGTCATGGAGTTTTTGGAGAAAAACGACCAGTTCGGCATCCGGGTCGCCATCTCCGACGAGCGGGAACAACTGCTGGACACAGGGGGCGGACTGAAAAAAGTGGCCTGGTTCTTCGATGACGGCCAGCCCTTCCTTGTCTGCAATGCCGATGTGCTTACGGACATGGACCTTACCCATTTTTACCAACATCACCTCGGGAGTGGTGCACTTGCCACACTCGCCGTACGCCAACGTTCCACCTCTCGTTATTTATTATTTGACGAAAGAATGCGCCTCAGCGGCTGGCGCAATGCGAAAACCGGAGAGGAAAAAATGGTCATTGGGAACATCCCTTTGGTTGCTGGCAATTACCTGCCTTCCTACCCCATACCCCAAACCTCCTACTTCCAATATGCTTTTAGCGGCCTCCACGCCATTAGTCCAGCTATCTTCGATTGGATGCCTGACGAAGAAGTGTTCTCCATCATAGATGTGTATTTGAATGCAGCTTCGAGCGGCCATGTTTTTGGCTTCGACCACAGCAACGACGAGTGGTTGGATGTTGGTAAACCCGAATCATTGGCGCCAGCGGCGGAGTTTTTGAAAAAAAACCGCAACTTCGCCGTGTGACAGGCCATTCATTATTTCACCATTCATCATTAAAAAGTGTCCCTTTTTTTCTCCGCCAAATTTCCCCCACGTCGGTACAGTGAGCTGAAGCCGAAGTACATTCTCGCCACGCTGGAAAAACTCAACCTGCGCATTGAGGAGCGATTCCCCAGTTCGGGGCTGGGAAAGGTAGCTGCCGAGCTGGACGAGGTGGCCGATGGCATCGTGGCGCTGGCGGAAGAATTGCCCCGTCCGATTTGGGCCATCCGTATTCTGACCTTCCTGACCATTGGGCTGCTTATCGGTTTGGCGGCTTGGCTCTGTGTGCTCACCGTGCGTTACATCCCGGCAGGGGAGAGTGGCCTGATGGAAATACTCCAGGGCGCTGAGGCGGCCATCAATGAAGTGATATTTTTGGGCTTGGCCATCCTGTTTTTGGCGACACTCGAAAACCGCATCAAGCGCAAAGCAGCACTGGACTCGCTCCACCGCCTGCGCTCCATCGCCCACGTGGTGGACATGCACCAGCTCACGAAAGACCCTGCCTCGGTCGTTGCGGAGCTGAACAAAACCGCCTCCTCACCGGAGCGCACCATGACGCCCTACCAGCTCACCCGCTACCTCGACTACTGTGCTGAACTGCTGGCGATAAATTCCAAGCTGGCTGCCCTGCACGTACAGTCCTTTCAGGACTCAGAAGTGCAAAAAACCGTGGAAGAGGTGGAGACGCTCTCTCATGTGCTTGCCAACAAAATCTGGCAGAAGATTATGATGCTGGACGTTGAGACGAAGAAGAAGAAAACACGGTAAGGTTATCCGTACAATTGTTTAAACAAAACTTCAAAAATTCGATAGCGTGTGCTTCACCCTGTTGTGGATTCTAAATCAGTTGCATTTTCCTTACCGAGCGTTAAACACAAAGTGCGTTATACAAGCGGTTTTAACCATTTTATAGTGCTGTATTCAGGCCAACAGCGCCAACAGAGAATGTTCCAGCGCTTTTATTTCATAAATTCACCATTGCCCCCGATTAATATCGGGGGTTGAAAATTTGGGATGACCCATTTTTCACCTTTCGCCTGTAAGTTCTTTACCTTATGAAAGCGAATCATTTCATCGAAGGATGCCGCCGGTAAAGTGACCGGTACGGGCAAGTACATGGTTGTTTTCAAGAAACAAGATCGTAAATACTTGTGCCGCCGGGAGCTATGCAATAGTGGCGCTGCAAAGTGAGCGACGACCATTTGAACTATCAATGATGATGTAGCCAAAACAAAAATGGGGAGACGTTATTCCCAGAACGCCCGGTGCTTTCTTGTATCGGGCGTTTTTTTATTTATGCCTGTTTATGTTCAAAGATAAAACAGGTAATTGGCTAAATTGCTATGAAGAACCAACCCACAAAAACGCCATTTTTTCCCCTACCTTTCCGTCCAGTAAGCATTTAAAAACATCTACATGAAAATTCACTCTTTCTGCTTCGTAGCGCTGCTCTTCTTTTTTGGTTGGCAAATCGC
>JAHEAS010000290.1:3820-5393 GCA_024642645.1 Saprospirales bacterium
TTTTCACTAAAAACGTTTTCCTACCTTGCCTTCAAAAATGCAAAAAATGAAAGCCCAGCTTCGTATTCTCATTGTGATAATTGCTTGTCTTTCCATTCATTTTCACCCAGCCAATGCCCAGACCCCTGCTGAAGACTCCGCCTTCATCGCCAATAATTTCGCCAAAATAGAGCAGCGCATCGCCATGCGGGATGGGATGCAGCTGTTCACGGCCATCTATGTGCCCAAGGATGCAGGGAAGGGGCACCGCTATCCTGTCCTGATGGAGCGGACGCCCTATTCCGTCGGGCCGTATGGGGCTGATAAAATGCCGAGCCGCCTTGGCCCCAACCCTTTTTTGATGCGCAGCAAATACATCTTCGTCTATCAGGACGTGCGGGGGCGCTACATGAGCGATGGCGTGTTCGAGGAGATGACGCCGCACCAGTCTGGCGTGGGCACTACCTCCGAAAGCAGCGATACCTACGATACCGTCGAGTGGCTGCTGTCGCACATCGCTGGCAACAACGGGCGGGTTGGCCTCTGGGGCATTTCCTACCCCGGTTTTTACGCCACGGCCTCGTTGCCGAATGCGCACCCGGCCATCAAGGCGGTGTCGCCGCAAGCACCCGTCACGGACGAGTTTGTAGGCGATGACGTGCACCACAACGGCGCTTTTTTCCTGATGGACAATTTCTTTTTCACGAATTATTTCGATGCAAAACGGGATAGCATCACCACGGATTATGAAGAACTGAAAAAGCTGAAGTTTAAAGATGCCTACAAGTTTTTCCTGAAAATGGGGCCGATAAAAAATGCCAGTAAAAAGTATTGGAAGGGCCATGCCAAAATCTGGAACGAGTACCTCGCCAACGACACCTACTCCCGCTATTGGCAAGAGCGCAACATCCGCCCGCACTTGAAAAACCTGAAACCCGCCACGCTCGTCGTGGGCGGCTGGTTCGATGCGGAAGACCTGTTTGGGGCGCTGAACACCTACCGGGCTATCGAGCAGCAATCGCCGGGTAGCGAGAACTTTCTCGTCATGGGCCCGTGGACGCATGGCGCCTGGGCCAGCCGTGATTGGTCGAAATACGCTACCTATGATTTTGGTGAAAACACCGCCCGCTACTATCAGGAGATGGTAGAAACGCCCTTTTTCAACCACTACCTAAAAGACGAGGGGGAGGTCACTTGGCCGGAGGCGTTGCTGTTTGAAACCGGCACGAACACTTGGAAATCTTACGACCAATTTCCACCCAAAAATACCACCGAAACGACGCTTTACTTGCAGCCTAACCACGGCTTGGCTTTTGAAAAAAGCAAGGCCACAAGTTCTTCCGACCGCTATGTTTCCGACCCTGCTAATCCAGTACCATACGTGGAAGGCAAGTTAAAGCGCCGTAACAATGGCTATATGGCCGCCGACCAGCGCTTCGCCGCCGCCCGACCCGATGTGCTCACTTACCAAACGGACCTGCTGACCGACGATTTGATGCTAACTGGCCCGATAACCGCTGAACTCTACGTTTCCACCACTGGCACCGACGCTGACTTCGTTGTAAAATTGATAGATGTGCTACCGAGCGATAAA
>JAHEAS010000291.1 GCA_024642645.1 Saprospirales bacterium
CACGTAAACCTCGATGGGCACTCCGTTGGCATCCAACTTGAACCGAACTTCTTCGGTTTCAAAATTGATAGACCCCTTTTTGAACCGCTCGTCCCTAAGTTTATAGGCAATTCGGTTCAGGCTTTTTAGTTGCTCCGCAAAATCGCCCTTGCCAGTTTCTAAGCATTCCTGTGCAGCCTCGTAGCTGAAACGGTGGTCGGAAAAAATGATGGTTTTACCAAACCAGCGGCCCACCACTTTGTCACTTTTGTCAAACTCAAAAACAGCGGAAAATGTCAGTTTTTCCTCCTGTGGTCGAAGGGAACAGAGATTGTTCGAAAGGCGCTCAGGTAGCATTGGCAACACTCGGTCCACGAGGTAAACCGAGGTCGAGCGCTTGTAGGCTTCCTTGTCTAGCGGGGTGCCAGTCTTCAAGTAATGTGTTACATCGGCGATGTGAACGCCAACTTCCGTATTGCCATTTTCCAAAATCCGGTAGCTGAGTGCGTCGTCAAAATCCTTGGCGTCTTCGGGGTCAATGGTAAAGGTTGTAATACCACGAAAGTCTCGCCGCAGTTGTATTTCTTGTTGCGTGATTTTATCAGAAATGGCTTCCGACTCCTGCATTACATCCGGCTCAAAATCGAGCGAAAAGCCCTTATTGATGAGGATGACTTTCATCTCTAAATCGCTCCCTTCGGCGCCAAGCAGCGTAGTCACAACACCTTTTGGGCGCTGCCCCGCTTTTTTGTGCCATTCTGTTATTTTTACGATAACCCGGTCGCCATCTTCGGCAGCTTTGGTGTCAGCGAGGTCAACGACAATGTCAACAGGAACCTGAAAGTTGGTGGGTGCAACAACTGCCTGCCTTCCTTTGAGGTGGATGGTACCAACGAACGATTCGGTAGCTCGTTCGATGACTTTTAGCACCTCGCCCTCTGGTTTTCGGCGGCCCCGGGGCGTCCAAACAGAAATTTCCACAAGGTCACCATGCAGGGCAGAACTAAGATTTTTGGCAGCTACGTACACATCGTTTTCGTGGCCTTCGCATTCGATATAGGCAGTGCCTGTGCGGGTCATATCTACATAACCTATGAGGTTTTTCTTTGGTAAAAAGCGGGCTGGTGCATGCTTTAGTCTGAATCGATAATCGCCGAGTGTGTGAAGGTGCCCTGCTTCGGTGAGTTTGCCTAGGGCGTGAACTACAGCATCTTTGCTGTTGCCAAGCTTGAGCTTGTTGGCAATTTGTTTGGGGTTGAATTGCTTTTTTGGATTCTCTTTGAAGAGTTTGAGGACTTCACGCTGCAATTCAGCAGCGGTCAGTTTACGTTCTGGTTTCTTAAATTTTTGCTTAATCATGGTTTAGATTAAAGTTGGTATTGGGTAAAATCGAAATGGTGAGCAAAAAGCGAGGGTAAGTTTAAAAAACTGAAAATCAGCATTTAATAAAAAAGACGAACGCTGTTTGGTTGGAGCAAATTTGGCATTTTTTTACCTGAATCGCTTTACCTTGATGTAAATAATGAGAATTTAAAATGGCAGGCTTTGTACGAAGTGGGCTTGGTTTTAAGTCTTTCATTCGCCGTAAAAACAGCATTGGCTTCAAAAAGTTCCATTCGTCATACAATTTGAAAAGAATTACTTTTGGCCGAAACAAACACAACACAACATGACAAAACGCCTTTACGTCGCCGCCACCAACCAACATGTTGGTAAAACCACTTGTACCCTCGGCCTTGTCGAAGCATTCCGGCAGTCTGGAATGCGGGTCGGCTACTGCAAGCCAGTTGGGCAGGAAGCAATTGACATCGAAAACTTGCAAGTGGACAAGGATGCTTTGCTCTTTTCGACCATGATGAACTTTGACCTGGTCGCCAAAATTCACAGCCCGGTTATCCTAGGCAAAGGCGCTACGCAGGCTTTCCTTGATGATCCCTCGAAATTTCCATTTGAAAGTGATATCGTGGCCGCTGGGAAATTTTTGGAGGCGCAATATGAAATAGTCATTTACGAAGGAACCGGTCATCCTGGAGTGGGGAGCGTTGTTGACCTCAGCAATGCAGATGTAGCAGCCTTGCTCGATGCACCTGCTATTTTGGTAGTAGAAGGTGGGGTAGGGTACACCATTGATCGCCTGAATTTGTGTCTGTCTCTTTTCCGAGAAAGAAAAGTGCGAATAGCTGGGGTTATCATCAACAAGGTTTTGCCTGATAAAATCGAGAAAGTGCGACACTATATTGGAATGAAACTCGCAAAATGGGACATACCACTATTAGGCGTTTTGCCTTATGAAAAAAAACTGCTCTACCCATTGCTTTCAACGATTAGTGTGGCTATCAACGGACGGGTGCTTTTCAACCCACAAAGCCTGAACCTTTTGGTGGAAAATGTGGTGGCCGCTTCACTGATGGGTAGCCATAATTTTGAGGAAGACCAGGGTGTTTTGCTAGTGGTTAGCAAAAACCGACTTAATGAAGCATTGCTTGGCATTCAGCGCCTAAGCAAATTGAAAGGGATGGAAAAAACACCATTGGCGGGTGTCATCATAACGGGTGATGGCAAGCAGTTGCACCATATTGAAGATTTTGAACACGAGCAATATGTCATTGATCACCAAATACCGGTAATATCAACCCCACTCGATACTTACGGAACGGCCGTAAAAATAAGTCACTTAGAAGTGAAGATAAATGTCGATACACTTGGGAAGGCTAGCCGGGCCATTGAGTTGGTAAGAGACAACTTGGATCTATCGAAGATAAAATGGTGATTAGCTGTTCACCGGATGGTGAAGTACCTCTTTGATTTCGTCCACAGAAATATCAAGATGGGATGCATCCAAAATGCACTCCCCGTTTTTTATTAACAAAATCTGGGGTGACTCGTGGTACACTTCAAACCTCTGAGCGATCTCATTCGAAATATTTCGATGCTCTATCAAATCAAGGTAGAAAGGTTCGAGAAGAGAAGCGGGGAAATCCCATGTTCCTTCCAATCGATGCTTGGCCATGAAGCTAATGCTACACCGGGTGCTGTGTTTGAAAATAAGGCAGGGAACTTGATTTGAACGCTCAATAATGGCGTCAATTTCAGCAGTAGAAGTAAGCGGATTCCAAGTCATAGTCAGATTTGTAAGTTGATGGCTGCCAACATTTTTGTCTGGCAGCCATCATCAAACAAATATTTATTTCACAAGTTGAACAACCGTCTTGATAGCTTTGAAATTGTTGGGGCATCCGTAGCCTTTGTTGCAGGAAACGAATGAAGAAGCCAACATGGCAAATCCTGCCAGGAGGAGGAACTGTTTCAGGGTGCTTTTTTTCATTGTAAGATGATTTTGGATATGTTATTAAATTGGGTTTCCGATAACTTTCCTGCTTAACGAGGGAAATTGAAGAGTTATTTCGGTTGTCCCGGTTAATTTTGCTGCAAAAATAACGGAATTTCAGGTGCAAGGTTCGATGTTGATAGAAAGTAAAAGGTTTTGACTCAAAATTTATTGCAACATATCGAATCAATTGCTTGTCTGAATTAACCTTAAAAATTATTCATGCGGATTCATTTGATAGCTATGGGAGGTGCTGTAATGCATAATCTCGCACTCGCCTTGCAAAAAAACGGCCATTTTATCACTGGCTCAGATGACGAGATATACAATCCTGCCAAAGATAGGTTGGAAAAGGCTGGTTTGTTGCCAAAAAAATTTGGTTGGTTTCCCGAAAAAATCCAACCCGACCTCGATTTCGTTATTTTGGGTATGCACGCACGGGCCGATAATCCTGAGTTGAAACGGGCTCTGGAATCAGGAACAAAAGTATATTCCTTCCCCGAATTCATTTACCAACATTCAAAAGATAAAAAACGAGTTGTAGTAGCGGGCAGTCACGGTAAAACTACCACTACCTCAATGATTATGCACGTGCTACGCCAAGTTGGAATCGACTTCGACTATCTGGTCGGGGCACAACTTGACGGCTTTGAAACGATGGTGCAACTCAGCGATGCCCCTATTATGGTCATTGAAGGCGATGAATATCTCTCCTCTCCAATAGACCGAAGGCCAAAGTTTCTGCATTACCAGCCTAATGTGACCATCATTACGGGTGTCGCATGGGACCATATCAATGTTTTCCCGACTTACGAAGAGTATTGCCACCAATTTGAATTGCTATTGGAAAACATGGAACCCGATGCCAATTTATTCTATTACGAGCACGACAAAGATTTGGGGGAAATCGTAAATCGAACCCAGTCAACTATTGCTGCTTTGCCCTACAAAGAATTTGATTCAACAGTTATGGAGGGTAAAACACGTGTAATGACCCCTCAAAAAACAGAAATTGAGTTGCAAATTTTTGGCAACCACAATCTCGCCAACCTTGCTGCGGCTCGATTGGCTTGCCTTGAACTAGGGGTGTCGGAAGCGCAGTTTTGGGCTGCCTCTAAAACCTTCGCAGGAGCAGCCAAGCGGCTGCAAAAGTTGGTTGATGGCCCACAATTTTCCGCATGGCTCGATTTTGCACATGCACCCTCTAAAGCTAGGGCAACGGTAAAGGCAGTTAAGCAAGTCAATCCAGCCCGTAAATTGATTGCTTGTCTAGAATTGCACACTTATAGTAGTTTGAACAAAGCATTTTTGCCACTCTACGCCGATTCGCTCGACCCGGCTGAAGTGGCCTGTGTTTTTTACAGTCCACATACGCTCGAAATGAAGAAAATGCCACCTATAGATATAGCTGAAGTCAGGGAGGCTTTTGGATTACCTGAACTTCATGTTTTTACCCAGCGTGCAGATTTTCAAGCTTTTTTAAGCCAGCAAAATTTAGAAAACACCAATCTACTTTTGATGAGTTCTGGAAACTTTGGTGGGATGGACATTCCTACCTTTGTCAAGGGATTATCCTGAATTTCACGTTCGCTTTATCTCCATCTGGCACCAAATATTAAAATCGCTTAAATCCTTTTTGCATGGGCACACCTTTAAAATTTAAGAAAATCCTAGTTGCCAACCGTGGCGAAATAGCTATTCGTGTATTCCGGGCAGCTACCGAACTTGGCATCCGAACAGTAGCTGTTTACACTTATGAAGACCGCTTTTCGCTGCATCGGCTCAAAGCAGATGAGGCCTACCAAATCGGAGAAGACAATGACCCATTAAAGCCCTACCTGGATATTGACGAAGTGCTCCGGGTAGCAAAAAAATGTGGTGCCGATGCTATCCACCCTGGGTACGGTTTTTTGTCAGAAAATGTGGAGTTTGCAAAGCGCTGCGCAAAGGCGGGCATCACCTTCGTTGGCCCAAGACCACAAGTAATGGAGGCACTTGGCGACAAGGTTCGAGCGAAGCAAGTAGCCGAAAAGGCTGGTGTTCCAATGATTCCAGGCAGTTCTGATTTTGAATCAGTGGAGCAGG
>JAHEAS010000292.1 GCA_024642645.1 Saprospirales bacterium
GCAGAAGGCGTTTGAGAATGACTTGGAAGTGAAGGCAGTTCGGCAGGCGTTAACTTCACCAGATGGAAAATATATAGTTTTCAATGCGGTTGGAAGATTGTGGAAACAAACCCTGGCTGATGGAAAAGCAGAACAATTAACGCTCATTGACCGAGGTGGAAACAAAAAAGGCGGTTTTGAATTTGAACCTTCTTTTTCTCCTGATGGGAAAACAATCGTTTATATCACTTGGGATGATGAGGCTATGGGAAGCATCAAGATGCTGGACATAGCTACCGGAAAAATTAGTGACTTGACTAAATCCCCCGCCATCTATCGCACCCCCGCCTACTCTCCCGACGGCAAGCAAGTCGTCTTCGTAAAAGAAGATGGCAACTCCCACCAGGGCTTCACGCATTGCAAAGAACCAGGCATTTACCTCATGCCAGCCGACGGCAGCGTCGAGCCGAAGCTCGTGACACCGCAGGGTGAGTACCCACAGTTCAGCGCAGATGGCAAGCGCATTTTTTACCAAAAAGGTGGTTACCTCTTCGGCAGCCTCGTCAAGAGCGTGGAAAGTGTGGACCTGAATGGCGAGGACAAAAAGGAGCATTTCGACGGGAAATACAGCCACCGCTATGTCATCAGCCCCGACAACCAATGGGTGGCTTGGTCGGAGTTGTTCAAGGTGTACGTTGCCCCTTTTCCCAAAACCGGAAAAAAAGTGGGCCTGACAAGCGGCACCAAGGCCGTGCCAGTCGCACAAGTTGCCAAGGACGCTGGCATCAATATCCACTGGAGTGCCGACAGCAAAACGCTGCACTGGACACTCGGCAACGAGTATTTCAGCGATGAACTGACCGAACGCTTCAAGTTCCTCGAAGGCAGCCGGGACAGCCTGCCACCGATGGATTCCGTGGGTCTGAAAATCAAACTCACCTTGCCCGCCGACAAGCCGCAGGGTCTCGTCGCCTTCACCAACGCTCGCATCATCACGATGGAGGGCAACGAGGTGATTGAGAACGGCACGGTCGTCGTGGAAGGCAATGTCATCAAGTCAGTTGGAGCGAACGTGAGCTTGCCGAACGGGGCGAAAGTGATTGATTGCGCAGGCAAAACCATCATGCCCGGCATCATTGATGCACACGCTCACAGCGGCAATTTCCGCTACGGTCTCAGCCCACAAAAGCAGTGGGAATACTACGCCAACCTCGCCTACGGGGTCACCACTTCGCACGACCCAAGCGCCAATACGGAGATGGTATTTGCGCAAAGCGAACTCATAAAGGCCGGCTACATGGTCGGCCCCCGACTGTTCAGCACGGGCACTATCCTGTACGGAGCCGACGGCGATTTCAAGGCCGTCATCAATTCACTCGACGATGCTAAATCCGCCTTGCGCCGCACGAAAGCGTTCGGTGCTTTCTCGGTAAAAAGCTACAACCAGCCCCGGCGGGAGCAGCGCCAGCAAGTCATCGCCGCCGCCCGTGAACTGGGCATCCAAGTGGTACCGGAGGGTGGCAGCACGTTTTACCACAACCTCAGCGAAGTGGTGGACGGCCACACGACTGTCGAGCACAACATCCCCGTCGCACCGCTGTACAAGGACGTGACCACACTCTGGGCGGCCACCCACACGCACAATACGCCGACGCTCATCGTCAGCTACGGCGCTGTCAGCGGCGAGTATTACTGGTACCAGCACACGAATGTTTGGGAAAAAGAACGACTGCTCAGCTTCACGCCGCGTGGCGTGGTGGACAGCCGTGCCCGCCACCGCACGATGATACCGGAGGAAGAGTACGTAAACGGCCATATCCTCGTCTCCCAGAGCCTGAAAAAACTCAGCGACGCTGGCGTAAAAATCAACCTCGGTGCTCACGGCCAACTCAACGGCCTCGGCGCCCATTGGGAACTTTGGATGCTACAACAGGGCGGCATGTCCAACCTCGAAGCGCTGAAATGCGCCACTATCAATGGAGCCATCTCCCTCGGCATGGATGAGCAAATCGGCAGCATCAAGGCGGGCAAGCTGGCAGATTTGATTGTGTTGGATAAAAACCCTTTGGAGAATATTCAGAATTCAGAATTCGTAAAATACACGATGGTAAACGGCCGACTGTACGATGCTGCGACAATGAACGAGGTTGGGAATTACAATCGCCAACGGACGAAATTCTACTTTGAGCAGCCGGGGAGCGGGAACAATTACCCATATTTTAAGGAGACCAATTCGTTCATGCGGCCGACTTGTTGCTGGAGGGATTGAGAGAAAATACGGTATTGGAAAGCTATAGAAATGAAGGATTTCTAGGCCCAGGGACTTGGCAATTTGCAAAAAATAATACGTCAACACTATCGTCTGCTCTGGGCTTAGTTTTCCACTATCAACCCCACCGACTGCCCCACACTAAGCTGCCCGGTACACACCACGGTGCCATATGCCCCAGCGTTATTCTGGTTCAGGAGCACGACTGCCTTCATTATTTGGGGGTCTTGTTTGGCGGTATCGGGGTTGAGGTTTATCATCATGCATCGCAGGTCACGCATCGTCACATGAATCATCGGGCCATTTTCCTCGTCGCCGAACACCAATTTCCCACCAACCCAGCCATCCTCCAAAAATGGTTCGGTCGCCGCTGATTCGATGACGATATTTGCCCGGAAACGCCGAGTATCAAGGGCCAGATTTGCCTCCTGACAGATGGCAGCCATCGTCGCCATACTGATGACCGAAATACTGGCTTCATCGAAAATTCCATGCTTGATTTTCATCAATTCGATGGCACTTCCGAACTTTTCCGAAACGTTTTTTTGTAGTTCGGCGCTCCCGATTCCGAGAACGCTTCCTTCCGGGGTACGGACGTGCGTCGGCAAAGGTTCTTCTGCTTGTTCAATAAAACCTGTCGGCTCGTACAAAAGCAATTCGGGAAGTCGGCTGGCAGAAAGCCACGGGAAGCCGCTACTGTCGTCTAGGCGGCGGAACGCAAAGCGACGGTCTCCCTGCAATCCATGCCAGCCAAGAAAGGCCGTTTCCACAGCAGCGCCAGCCATAGATTTGACGGAATAACGCACCAGCTCCTTAATGTGGCCAAGGTGGATAAGCATATTTTTTTGTGGTAATGAAGGCCGCCAAGTTACTAAATTTCATAAATGCCAGAGTAGTCGTTCTACTTGTCACTGGTAGCTCCTGGGCTATTCCATCCGTTAGTTTATATTTTGAAAACTTCGTTCCTTGCACAAAAAATCAAAATCATGAAAATCCTCCTCCCAATCCTATTGTGCTTCGCAATGTTATCATGCGCCCGCAAGGACGCCCCAGACGCCATTTACACCAACGCCCATATCTGGACGGGCGACAAGGCACAACCCGCAGCCGAGGCACTGGCCATCAAGGACGGCATCATCACCGCCATCGGCTCCAAGGAGAAGATAGTTAAAATGGCAGGCGATGCCACGCAAATCGTTGATTTACAAGGCGCTTTCGTCACGCCTGCCTTCACCGACAACCATGTACACTTCCTGCAAGGTGGCGCACAGCTCGCCTCCATCAACCTCCGAACTGCCAAGACACAAGCGGAGTTTATCCAAATCATGAAATCCTACGCCACTTCGTTTGCCGAAGGCGGCTGGATAAGCGGTGGCGACTGGGACCACGAGGCTTGGGGCGGCGAACTGCCCCGCCGACAGTGGATTGATAGCGTGACCGCCAACGTTCCCGTCTTCGTCAGCCGCTTAGACGGGCACATGGCGCTTGCCAATTCCAAGACCCTCGCCCTCGCTAAAATTGACCGTTCCACCCCCGACCCCGTGGGCGGCTCCATCGTTCGGGATGAAAAAACGGGCGAACCAACGGGTGTGCTGAAGGACGAAGCCATGAACCTCGTCTGGAGCATCATGCCGGAACCCACCGCCGACGAGTTCGACAAAATGTTCGAACGGGCACAGGCGCACGCCCTTTCGGTCGGCGTCGGACAAGTACATGACATGGGCAGCTACGGCGGCTGGAACGACCTTGACACCTACCGCCGTGCGGAGGCGGCTGGTAGGCTCAAAATGCGCATTTACTCCTTCGTGCCGCTCGCAACTTGGAAGCGGTTGAGTGATTTTGTTCAAAAAAATGGCTGGGGCAACGACCTGCTTCGGTGGGGTGGCCTCAAGGGCTTCGTGGACGGCTCGCTTGGCAGCACAACGGCTTGGTTTTACAAGCCCTATGCCGATGAACCGAACACTGCCGGGTTTACCGTCACCGATACGCTGGATTTGCAGAAATGGATTCTCGCTGCCGACTCGGCAGGTCTACACATCGCTGTGCATGCTATTGGCGACCGAGCAAATGACTGGTTGTTAGACGTGTTTCAGTTGGCTGAAAAGCAAAACGGCAGCCGTGACCGCCGCTTCCGCATCGAACATGCACAGCACCTGAGCCGAAGCGCCGTCGCTCGTTTTGCGCAGCTAAAAACCATACCCTCCATGCAGCCCTACCACTGTGCGGATGATGGTCGCTGGGCGCAAAAACGCATTGGGCCGGAGCGTATCCTGACCACCTATGCCTTTCGCTCCCTCCTTGACGCTGGTGCGCCGCTCACTTTTGGCTCCGACTGGACCGTGGCACCGCTCTCACCGCTCGATGGTATTTGGGCTGCCGTAACCCGGCAAACCCTGGATGGGGCAAACCCCGGTGGCTGGGTACCCCAGGAGAAAATTACGGTGGAAGAAGCGCTGCACTGCTACACTTCGGGCAATGCATATGCTGGTTTTTTTGAAAAAAAGTCAGGAGAATTGTCGGTGGGTAAATTGGCAGATTTCACGGTGCTGGCAGAAAACCTGCTCGAAGTTGCGCCCGACAAAATCAAGAATGTAAAAGTACTGCGCACGTTGGTGGGCGGGGTGGAATTGTTCAAGCAGGATTGATGCGGCGGGAATTCCCCAACCTTTGCCAACTTCTCCCTGTCTTATCCATTGGGTTGGATGATTTGTACCAAATGAGATTGGAGGAAATCATCGAAAAGAACTATGATTTAAGTATCGGCGTCACTGCGAATGACGCCGATACTTTGACAAATCCTTAATTGGCAAACACCATCTCCTTTACGCCCACCACTTTCCCATCCAAAACAAGGCTGTAAGCGAAGACACCGGTGACGTTGTACCCGTGTTCGTACAGCACCTCGTTCATGCCAGTTTGAAGCCGGACATCTTCCTGCCAGACGGTTTTTCCTTGCAAATCCGACACGACAAGTTTGGCCGTTTTGTAGGCAACTTCTCGGTTCACCAAGAACGATATCGTAGTTGCCTCATCAAAAGGATTCGGGCGGTTTTGGAGCAACTCAATGGCGGGTATTTCATCGGCCAACACCTCTTCCGTGGCATTTACCGTAGGCGGGTTCACCTCTTTTGAAAATAAGC
>JAHEAS010000293.1 GCA_024642645.1 Saprospirales bacterium
GGTTTCGGAATACAGGATTGAGTCAGGGCTGAATTGCGGTGGCCACGCTTTTGCCACCGATGGTCTGCTGCTCGGCCCCATTCTCGAAGAATTTAAAAACAATAGGCCAAGCCTCCTCTCGGAGCTAATGACAATATGCAACCAAGCACTGGCGGCAAAGGGGCTAAAAATCTTTACCGCTCCGCCAGAAATTCGGGTCAGTGTGCAGGGAGGTATTGGCACGGCCAATGAAAATGATTTTTTGCTTAAGCACTACCAAGCGGACAGTACCGGCTGGGGAAGCCCTTTTTTACTGGTGCCTGAAGCTACCGATGTTGACGAGAAAACTTTGCAGCAACTGGCCACTGCTGAAAGAGAAGACTATTATTTGAGTAGTGCATCTCCCCTTGGAATCCCTTTCAATAATTTCAGAAAAAGCACTTCGGAAGTACAGCGCAAAGCACGCATTGCCAAGGGAAAGCCCGGCAGCCCGTGCTATAAAAAGTTTCTCTCCTCCAATACCGAGTTTACAGAAACCCCCATTTGCACCGCTTCCAGACAATATCAGGAACTTAAAATCAAACAATTAAACGGTAAGAATCTCCCAACTGATTTATATAAAAAGGAGTATAACAATATCATTGAAAAAGACTGCCTTTGTGAGGGGCTTGGCGCTTCGACATTACTGAAAGAAGGGCTTGAATCTTCGCACAAACTTACTGCTGTGGCAATATGTCCTGGGCCAAATCTAGCTTATTTCTCTGGCATATTTTCACTGAAGCAAATGGTTGACCATATATATGGCCGAATTAATGTCCTGAATTCGTTACCCCGTCCAAATATGTTCGTGAACGAACTTAATCTATACCTTGAATACCTTAAAAATGAATCAAGGAAATATATGGACAATATCACCATACAGCAAAGCCGCTATTTGCGGACCTTTCAGCGTAATTTAATGGCGGGAATCGTTTATTATAGAAAATTGACAACTGAAATAATGCAGGAGGCAAATGCTTTTCTGACAGAAATGACAGAAGAGTTGAACACCCTAGAAAAGTCGCTCTGGGAAATTCGTATCCCGGAGTTGGCGAGCAGTGTGGGCGGTTTCCCGAAAGCCGTCAATTCCTTGTGCGAATAGTTTTCACATAATTTTAGATGAATGCCGAACGGGGTACCTACCCTGTTCGGCTATTTTTTTTACCATGGCGGGCAAAGCACCAAGTCCAACTGTATATCATGTGTTTCTACGGGCACATTTTCTACCAACTGAAAAGGATAGCAAACTCCGATTTTTTTAGCAGCTATTTGCTCAACCAAAAAGGTATCATAATAGCCGCCGCCATAGCCAACACGAAATCCATTTTTGTCGAAAGCCAATCCGGCGACAATGATTAAATCGTATTCTCCGGGGTATTCTTCGGAATCTTTGGGGTGATAAGTGCCAAATATTCCGGCCTCCATATCTTTCAAATCCTTCAAAATCAAGTTCTGCATCTGTCGCTTTTTTAGTGTCTTTGGAACCACCACTGTAAGGTTGTTTTCTAATGCTTTATGTAGCAAAGGCAGCACATTTACCTCCGAACCCATCGTCAGGTAGCTGTGGATGACCGCCACATTTTTTTCCAAAATATAGGCCCAAAGTTGTGCACAGATTTTTTCCGAATAGGCATTTAGTGCTTGCCGGGGCAGGTTGTCCCGCTGTTCCAAAATGGTTTCCCGCAGGTGCTTTTTTTGTGCTTTTATGATTTGATTCATAGTTTTTGATTGAGGACATCTGGTATTAAAAGCTGTCTGCCATTGTTTTTTTTTACAGCCAAAACTGGATAGGGTGGCAGCTTTTGTCTGTTCAATGTCAAAGAATGGCAAAAGTAAATTTTAAAACCGGATAAATTTGTCCTGTTTAAAAATATCGCCTTACTTTGCCTTACAAAACTGAAAAAAAATGTTTTCACGAGCTTGCGAATACGGCATCCGGGCCACCATCCTCATCGCCACCCACAGCATTGTGGGCGAACGGGTGAGTCTGAAAGACATCGCCCGCAAAACGGATTCACCACTTGCCTTCACCGGGAAGGTGTTGCAGCAATTGGTCAAGGGCGGTATCGTCACTTCGGTACAGGGAGTGAACGGCGGCTTTGAAATCGGGCGAAAACAGATGGAAGAAACCCGCCTCAGCCAGATTGTTGCCGCCATTGACGGGGAGCAGATATTCAGGGCTTGCGGGCTGGGACTGCAGGAATGCAACGCAAAGAAGCCTTGCCCACTCCACGACAAGTTCGCCAGCATCCGAAACGACCTAAAGACTATGCTCGAAGGCACCAGCATCCTTGACCTCTCTACCGGGCTGAAGGACGGACTGACGTTTTTGCAACGATAAAATTTTTTGACCCAAAACAGGATAATTTTGTCCTGTTTAAAATTGATACAACATGAATTTCAAAGAAAATCAGACCATCGGCGAAATCGTCGCCCAAGACTACCGCACTGCCTCCGTGTTCCAATCACACGGCATTGACTTCTGCTGTAAGGGCGGCCGCACCGTCAACGAAGTTTGCGAAAGCAAAAACATCGCAGCACCCGCCCTCGTACAGGAACTCCAATCGGCCACCACTGCTGGCGATGCACTGGCAGCGGACTACCGTACCTGGCCCCTTGACCTGCTGGCTGATTATGTAGAGAAAAAGCACCACCGCTACGTGGCAGCAAAAACGCCGGAACTCTTACAGTACCTCGACAAACTTTGCCAGGTACACGGTGAGCGTCATCCAGAGCTATTGGAAATCAGGGACGAATTTGGCCATGTAGCTGATGAACTGGCCGCCCACATGCAGAAAGAGGAAATGATTTTGTTCCCCTTCGTGCGGCGTTTGGCCAACCAAAAGCAAGTCGCTCAGCCCCCTTTCGGCACAGTTCAAAACCCCATCAACATGATGATGCACGAGCATTCGGTGGAAGGCGAGAGACTTGCAAAAATCTCCCAACTCAGCAGCCAGTACACCCCACCAGCGGACGGCTGCACCACTTATCGGGTGGCGTTTGCCATGCTGAAAGAATTTGAGGAAGACCTCCACTTGCACATCCATTTGGAGAACAACATCATGTTCCCACGGGCTATCGAGATGGAAAAACAACTGGTGCAATTCGAGGTATCCGCAAATTAATTTCAGCAGAACAAAAAGCAGCTAAGACCGAGGTTCGCTAACTCCTCAGGAGTTTAGCGAACCTTAATTCCTTTCAACATTGAATACCACGAAAAAAACACCGCCCATCAAGCGTCACGTCGCCTTGCAGCCACTCAGTCGGGAGCACCATCATGGACTATTGCTCGCTTGGAAAATCCGCGCTGGGCTGTCCAAAGAAGTGACACCCGAACGGATAAAATCTTATTCTGACTGGTTTTTTGAAAACCATCTGCTGTCTCATTTCGAAATGGAAGAACATCATATTTTTCCCATTCTCGGTAACAGTAAGCACCCGATGGTCAAACGGGCATTGCGAGAGCATAGAAAATTAAAGCGGCTGTTTTTGCATGGTGGGGAGTTGAGCAAGAATTTGAGCCTGATTGAAGCGGAACTGACGGGGCATATCCGATATGAAGAGCGGGTTTTGTTCAACGAAGTGCAGCAGGTGGCCACACCCGAGCAACTTTTAGAAGTGGAGCGCCTACACCACGGGCAGCCGTTCGTGGAGGAATGGGGGGACAAGTTTTGGGAGCATTGAAAGACTTTTCTAAAAGCCAGTGGCACAGGATGTAGTTGATTTTTGTCAAAACCACCACTGACTTTTGTTCTCAACAACCGGCACTTGAATTTTTTCCTTTGCACCAAATTTTGACCTCGCCAATCTTTTTTAATTTAAATTAATCTCCCAAACAATTTTCAAAATAATTATGCACCACAAGACAATCATAGAACCCTTCCGCATTAAAGTCGTCGAGCACATCAAAATGACCACCGAAGCAGAGCGGGAAGCTTTTTTGAAAAAAGCGCAGTACAACCCCTTCCTGCTCCATTCCAATGAAGTCATCGTGGACTTGCTCACCGACAGTGGCACATCAGCCATGAGCTCGAACCAGTGGGGAGGTATCATGCAGGGTGACGAAAGCTACGCTGGCGCCTCCAGCTGGCTGCGTATGGAAGCCGCTATCAAAGACCTGACCAGCTGCCCCTACGTGCTGCCCACACACCAAGGGCGTGCGGCGGAGCACCTGCTGTACAACCAGATTGGCGGCAAGGGCAAGGTGTTTTTCAGTAATACCCACTTCGATACGACCCGTGCGAACATCGAGTTCAGCGGCGCAACGGCCATTGACCTGCCCTCGCCGGAAGGCAAGGAAACTGCTGTTTCTCATCCGTTCAAGGGCAACCTCGACGTTGCTAAGCTGGCCGAAAACATCGAAAAACACGGCGCTGAAAATGTCGCAGCGGTCATCCTCACCGTGACGAACAACAGTGGAGGCGGACAACCCGTGAGCATGGCGAACGCCAAAGAAGTGGCGGCCATTTGCAAAAAACACGGTATCCTTTTCATCCTCGATGCCTGCCGGATTGCGGAGAATGCTTGGTTCATCAAGCACAGGGAGGAAGGTTTTGATGAAAAGACCTACCGTGAAATTGCACAAGAAATGTTCGCCCTCGCTGATGGGAGTGTGATGAGCGCTAAGAAAGACGCCCTCGTCAATATGGGTGGTTTTCTGGCCTTAAAAGACTTGGATCTAGCCATCAAATGCCGCACCGTGCTCATCATAACCGAAGGATATTCGACCTACGGCGGCCTGTCGGGACGGGACATGGAGGCGATTGCGGTGGGCTTGCAGGAGGTTTTCGAGCCAGATTACCTTGACTATCGCATCAAGAGTACCGCCTATTTGGGCAATGCGCTTAATGGACTTGGAATCCCAGTCATCATGCCCATCGGCGGCCATGCGGTTTATGTGGATGCCAAAGCGTTTTACCACCATATCCCGGTGGAGCAGTTCCCTGGACAGTCACTCGCTTGCCAATTGTATCTTAAAGGTGGCATCCGATGCTGCGAAATCGGCTCGGTTATGTTTGGCAAATACGACGAGGATGGAAAGTTGATACCTGCCCCGATGGAGTTGGTTCGGCTGGCCATCCCACGACGGGTGTACACGCAAAGCCATATTGACTACGTGATTGAAACTTTTAAGGCACTGCTGGATGTGCAGGAGCAAGCAACTGGTTTTAAAATCACTTACGAACCACCATTTTTGCGGCATTTCACGGCGAGGTTTGAGCCGGTATAACAGTGTAGCGTCGCCTTTAGGCGGCGTAGTTAAACAAACTTTAGTTTGTTTTCAATTAAATCAACCGCCTAAAGGCGATTGGACTACGCCGCCTAAAGGCGACGCTACGTTTAACATTGAAGATGAAA
>JAHEAS010000294.1 GCA_024642645.1 Saprospirales bacterium
TCAGAGAAATACAATTCATGAAGAATGGAGAATTGTATTTCTCTGATGGCATGTATGAAAAGGCAGAAATGAATTTTAGGCAGGTGGTCAAATTGGCACCTGAGCACCCCAAAGTATATGAGCTTCTCAGCAAAACGCTGTTCCAATTGGGACGGTATGAAGAAGCAATTTTAAGCTATGAAAAGCTGGTAAAAATTCGGCCAGATGAGCCAGAATTGCAGTTTTTACTGGCTGATGTTTACCAAAAACAAGGGCGGTGGCTGGAAGAGGAAGACATTTATAGGGGTTTGTACAAATTGGCAAATGCCCCTTCAGAGGTTAGGAAGGAGGCTTATAAACGACTAATAAGTTTGGCTGAAAACCAGCAGCGCTATCTGGAGCAAGACCAGCTGATGGCAGAATATGAGGTGCTTTTTGGGGAAGATTGGGACGTCAACCGAAATGCTTTCTATTTCAACATGACAAAACGCTACCCCGACAACCTTGATTGGCTGAACCGGCAAGCGAATTACCACCTTGAAAAGGGTGCCAACAACTGGGCCAGTGAAATTTATCAGAATATCCTTGAACGAGATTCGCTCAGGGATGGAGCAGGATTCATGCATGCAAAAATCGCCAAGACCGCCAGCGAGGACAAAGACGCCATCGCACATTATGAAGCCGCCATGCGTTTGATGCCCGGGCTTAGCTCTCCCAAATTTGACCTGATTGACATCTACCACCGCCAGATGGAATTTGAGAAAGAGATTTCCGTGCTGGAAGACCTCCTCCACAACAACCAAATCAACCTGGAACTCCGCCTGAAATTGGCAGATTTGTACATGCTATCCAGCCAGTACAACCAATCGGACACCCTGCTCAAAACTGCCTCAAGCATCAAATTGGAGGAGGTAAAAGGCCTTGACGAACTGCGTGGAAAATTGGACTTATTTAGGGGAAAAAACCAATCGGCCATCAAGTTTTACGAAAAGGTGCTGGCTTCAAAACCAGCGAACGAGCAAACTGAAATTTACTACACCATCGCCCGACTCAATGCCAGGGCTGGCAACAAGGACCAAGCTTGGAAATTATTGCAAAAGGCTATTTCGATGGGATTCAAGTACAAATGGGTGATAAAGAACGACGATGCTTGGAAAGATTACCCACAACGCCTGAACATGGATTAGCCTTACAGCAGCGAAATATTTTTGTCCAAAAAAATTTGTTCCACCTGATAACCAATCAAGATACCCGGTATTGATGGTCATAAAACGATTAAATTTTATCACTCTTCAATCTCGGTATCATGAAAACGAATCAATTTTTCTTCGCTGCTTTTTGTATGTTCTTGTTGGGAAGTTTCACCCAAGTAAAAGCTCAAAAAATGAATTTCTGGAAGGGCGGAGCGCCTGGCCAAGAATCCAACTGGAACTGCCCTAAAAACTGGAGCGCATACCAAGTGCCAGATGCATTTCAAAATGTAATTGTTCCCAATGTATCAAGTGGGTCGGGTGTTTACCCTACCATCGACATTGACGGAATGGAAGTGAATGCGCTGGTTTTGGAGTCAGGTGCCACATTAACCATCACCAAAAAAGGAGCACTGGAAGTAATCACAACATTTGACGAATTCGGTTCTTCTGAAAAGGATGTAAACGGGACACTCTACGTGCCTTCGATGCTTTACTCTGGTGATTTGAAAATGCAGGGATATGCAGACATTACTGCTTTGTGCTCAAAATAAATGTCAAAATATCAGGTGTTTCATAGTTTTTTGATTGGATTTTTTTGAATAAGCTGATTTTTCCGAGTTTTTCTTTGCATAACTAATCATAAGAGAGTCCCCGGCAGAAAAGTTAGCCGGGGCTTTTTAACTTTGAGCGATGCTAAAACACCTAACAAAGTAGTATGCAAGAAATTACAGTTGATAGTGCCTACCTGGCCGAGCTTCGAAAAGGCTCACCAAAGGCTTTCGAAGAGCTGTACAACCGTTACTTCCGCATGGTGGAAGACATGGTTTTCAAATTCAACGGAAGCACTGAAGATGCCAGGGACGTTTTTCAGGAGGCGCTATTTGTCTTTGTCAAAAAACTGCGTGATCCGGATTTTGTGCTAACCAGCAAAGCCAGTACCTTCATTTATGCCATCGCCCGTAATCTTTATCTGAAGAAAGCAGGCAAGGCCACTGTCGAAATCAGTATGGACCAGCAGCAGTTCAGCTTTTTTGCTGAGGCTGACCCAGTCCAAGAAGGTCTTTCTCCCACCGAAAAGGACTCCATGCTGAACCTTATGGCCGACAAACTAGGGCAGTTGGAGGAAGATTGCCGCGCTGTTATCACTTACTCGTTTTACCAAAGTCTTTCTCATGCGCAAATCGCAGAATTGACCGGGTACACCGAGGCTTTTGTCAAAGTCAAAAAATTCCGTTGCCTGGAATACCTGCGCAAGCTGGTGAAGGCCTCGGAGATTTTCAAAAACCTGTAACGAATAGCACCGTATGGAAAATAACGCATACATAGACCGTATCCACCAATACCTTTCCGGTAAAATGGGTCAAGCTGAAAAGTCCGACTTTGAAAACGAAATGATTGCCAATGACCAGTTGGCTCATGATACAAAAATTGAAGAAAAACTATTGCTAGGCATCTCATTAGTTGGTGACGATGACCTGAAAAGGAGCATTGCTGGCGCCGACCAGCACATGTCAGCAAAACATTTTTTTGAAACCGGGAAAGTCGTTTCCCTTCAACCAAATAAATTCATTATGAAAAAATTGATTTCAATCGCCGCTTCAGTTGTCATCCTAATTGGACTTGTTTGGTGGGGCTTCTTCCGCCAAACCGCACCATCCACTGACCAGCTTTTTGCCGACAATTTCAAGCCAGAAGCTACTAAGTCTGTAGCCATCGCCAGTGCCCTGACAAACAGCGGCTTGGTCGATTCAATGACCACTGAGGACAGTCTCCTGGTCGCATTGAAACTCTACAACGATGGCAAATACAATGAGGCCATGGTCGCACTCGACACCTTTTTGGTTTACCACCCAGCCAATGACACCGCACAATTCTACTTGGCCATGACGCACCTCAACGAGGCCCGCTATGCCCGTGCTGTGGAATTGTTGACACCTATTACCTCCTCTGAAGCCTCCAATTTTAAACTGGACGCCATGTGGTATCTCGGCCTGTGCTATTTCAAAGTGGATGGAGGATTCAGCAAAGCCGAAGAGATTTTTACGCAACTTGCCAGCACCCCAGAAAGCAAAGACCAACAAGCTGCTAAGGGTATCCTTCGTTTGATTGGACATTGAAAATTGGGAAATTGGGAATTAGGTATTGGTAATTTTCAGGGATTCAATACCCAAATTCTAATTCCCAATTTCCATTCTCCATTCTCCGCCCCAGCAAATTTTCACAACCAACTAAATTACCGTTATGTTCAAAGTAAAAAACATCCTTGTCGGGGCGTTGGTTTTTGTATGCATAATTACTAGCCATGCCGACACCGCAGCAAAATTGACTGTTGCACAAACAATACTGGACAAACTTTACCTTGCCGCTGGACAATTCCAAATTGAAAAACCACGCTTGGAAATGTCAACCACCAACGCAAAAGGAGCCGCTTACTACTATGCTAAAAATTTGATAGTGCTGGACGAAAAGACCTATGAAATTTGCCGTTCAATGGGTAGTGACTCCAGCAAAGCATTGGCTTTTATTCTGGGACATGAGCTTTCTCATGCCTTTCAAAAAGCGGCAAAGAAAGGTAGGACGACCAACTTTCTGTCCTACGACCAAGATTTTGAGGCCGATACCCGGGATGAGAAAACAGCCGACATCAATGGGGTTTTCACTGCATATTTAGCGGGATACCGACTATCGCCAGTGGTGCCTAAGCTGCTACCCTTACTTTACGATACTTACGGCCTCACAGGCCGGACGCTCAAAGGTTATCCAAGCCTTGATGAGCGCCGCCGCTCGGTAAAGGAAGTATTGGAAATCACGAATGAGTTGATTGACCTGTACGAAACGAGTAGCTACCTGCTCGCTGCTGGTTACTACGACTTGGCCGCCACCAATTATGAGTACATCTTGCAATACTACCAAGGACGGGAAGTGTTCAACAACCTTGGCGTACTGTACCTGTACCAGGCAATGGAATATTACCTTCCACAAACTGACCGCTATGTTTATCCAATAGAAATTGACGCAGCCACTCAGCTGAAAAAAATCGAAAAAGCGAGAGGGCCGCAAGCACTATCTTTTCAGGATAAGTTGATGCGGATGCAGTTGTTGAACAAAGCCACCAACTATTTCATGCAGGCAATAGCCTTGGACAGGAATTTTTCAACGGCCAAATTAAACTACATCTGTGCCCTTGCTTTGACGCAAAAACCAAAGGACGCACTGGCCTATTTTGAAAAAAAGAAATTGCGAAACGCTGCTGCAAAAGACGCAGCCATTAGTGACAAATACTTGCTGGTAGAAGGAATTCTTAGCGCCCAAATGAACGACAACAAAGCCGCTGAGAAAAGCTTTCGGAATGCCATCAAGTCCAGAAGCCAAGCAGTGGCAACAGCAGCACGGTACAACCTAGATGTGTTACTGAATAAGATAACCACCGTGGCACCGGAGAATGAGTTTCAGTTTCCTGAACAATTCAAAATGATGGTGAAGGCTATCAAGATGCCAAAAATCAGCCAGGCCCGACCACTGTCACTGAATGAAGAAGGAGACGTCGTTCGGCACATTGCCGAAGGCAATACGGAAACTTTTTCCTTCGGAAACAAGCAACGCAACGTGTTGAGTATCATTCGATTCCCAGCTAGTCTTGCTCCGAACTTCGACATACTCAACTTGGCTGAGCCAATAAATCGTTCGTTCTTTTACAACCTTGTCACCACCAACACCGGCTATTTTTTGATGTCGGAAAAGGATGGCATTGTGATTAAGGTGAGCGATACTGGAAAAGTAGAAGAGATGGCAAGGTTAATAATACACTGAGCATCGTTCACCTACGAAATCAAGATTATAGAAAATGCCCTTTGCAATTGAATTGCAGAGGGCATTTTCTATTGGAGCATCTTTAAATCAGGACTTGGCCGACAACACCTAGCGGAAAAGGGCAAGCAACCAGTTTTCAATAAAAACTTATCTTCGCCGACTGTGTTTTACCCAGCATCCAGACTGCATGAAAAGATTAGGTTCCCTTCGGGAATGACCAAGCAGGTTTGAAGGATTGAATGCCTTCGCAACCCAGCCTTCGTAGCATCTTTTCATTATTCAAACAACGTAAAATGTCCAACACCACCGACGCACCAACTCCGTTCACCGTCCTCATTCCACCGTCAACCGTTAGAAACA
>JAHEAS010000295.1:0-2990 GCA_024642645.1 Saprospirales bacterium
CAAAACGGGTGACGTGTTGGAGCGTCTGAAGCGGAAGTGATTCGATTGCGGATTCAGGATTGCGGATTGCGGATCATCGCTTGACTCAGAAATGACAAGTTTTAGAGTAGCATACGATATCCAATCCGAAATCCGCAATCACAAATCTGCAATCGTTACCCAACCTTTTTGCTAATTTTGCGCACTATTTACAAATACTAACGGAAAACCCGCTGAAACGGCGAAAGCGCCGGAGGCGAGGCATACCATGAAAAACGTTTAAGTACAATGATCAAGAATTTCATAAAAGCAGGAATTATCACCACAATGCTCGTTTGCTTTGCCAATATGGCGCAAGCGCAGAAATTTGGCTACGTCAACTCCGCTGCCATCCTAACGGATATGCCGGAGATGAAACAGATGCAGTCCACCTTGAAGGCATACGAATCCATTTTGAAAAAAGATGGTGAAGCCAAAGTCGCCGCTTTTCAACAAAAACAAGCTGCCGCTGCTAAGAAAAAAGGGGAAGGTGAAATGGCGCCAAAAGAAGAAGAAACTGTAACGACTGAGCTTCAAAAGATGCAGGAAGAGCTGTATGCCTACGGCCAAAAAATGGAAGCCGATATGGCGGAAAAGCAACAAAAGGAGATGGAACCTATCCTCTCTAAGGTCAACACCGCAATTCAGGATGTGGCCAAAGAAGGTGGATTCCAGTACATTTTCGATGCACAGTCCGGAGTGATTTTATACGCCGACGAATCCACTGACGTTACAACGCTTGTTAAGGCTAAGTTGGGTTTGCAGTAATGCAAGGCAAAAGTTCAAAGTAAAAAGGCAAAAGTTGCACGATGCTTTTCTACTGCCTTGAACTTTGGAAAAAGAACATTTAAAGCGGGACTGCTAGGCAAGCAGCCCCGCTTTTCTTATAAATTTGATATTCACGCCCCGTACAGTAAGCCTCCACATTGTACTTTTGCCTTTTTCCTTTACACTTTTTACTTTAAATAAATGGCTACGCCAAAATCCGTCGCATTCCATACCCTCGGCTGCAAGCTGAACTACTCCGAAACTTCCAGCATTGGAAGGCTCTTCGAGGACGCCGGCTACTCCGAGGTTAGTTTCGAGGGAGGTGCCGACATCTTCGTCATCAATACCTGTTCGGTGACGGAATTTGCCGACCGCAAATGCCGCCAAATCGTGCGGCGGGCGCTGCGAAAATCACCGAACGCCAACGTCATCGTGGTCGGCTGCTATGCCCAACTCAAGCCGCAGGAAATCGCCGACATACCCGGTGTGGACCTTGTACTTGGCGCTTCCGAGAAATTCCGCATCCTCGATTTTGTGGATAACCTGAGCAAAGCCCCGGGTAAGGGCATGGTGCAGGCAGGCGAAGTAAAAGAGGCCAACACCTTCACCCACGCCTTCAGCTTCGGCGACCGTACTCGCTCCTTCCTCAAAGTGCAGGACGGCTGCGACTACAAATGCACCTTCTGCACCATCCCGCTAGCACGTGGTAGCAGCCGCAGCGATACCGTGGAGAGTGTGGTGGCCAATGCCCAAAAAATAGCTGAAATGGGCGTGAAGGAAGTCGTGCTGACTGGCGTCAACATTGGCGATTTCGGAAACGGCACGGAGGTCATCGAAGGCACGAAGCCTAAAAAAGAGGCACTTTTTATTGACTTGATAAAGGAACTGGACAAGGTGGAGGGCATCGGACGGTTCCGCATTTCGAGCATCGAGCCGAACCTTTGCAACGAAGAAATCATCGAATTCGTGGCGAGAAGCGAGCGGTTCATGCCGCATTTTCACATGCCATTGCAAAGCGGAAACAACAAGCAACTGGCCGCCATGCGCCGCCGCTACCGCCGGGAATTATATACCGAGCGGGTGGCACTCATCAAACAGCGGATGCCGCATTGCTGCATTGGGGTAGATGTCATCGTGGGCTTCCCCGGTGAAACGGAGGAGGATTTCTTAGAAACCTACCGCTTCCTCAACGAGCTGGACGTGTCGTACTTGCACGTGTTCACCTACTCCGAGCGCCCGAACACCCCTGCCGCCGAGATGCCCGACCCTGTACCAATGCAGGAACGGCGCAAGCGCAATGAAATGCTGACCATTTTATCCGAAAAAAAACGCCGCCATTTTTACCAAAACCACCTCGGTGAAACGAGGTTGGTGCTCTTCGAAAATAGCTCGGAGAAAGGGCGAATGTCTGGTTTTACTGACAATTACATCAAGGTTGACCTGCCGCTCGATGCGGATGCCATCAATACCATCCAGCCCGTGCTGCTCAATGCCGTGAACGCCGATGGCGTAATGGAAGTGCTTGAAAACGAGGCGGTTAGGGGGTGATATTTTTTTGAAATATTGTTGGCCCACAACGACGTTGGAAAACACGAACGCATCCCTTACTTTTGGGCTTCACGAAAATCAACAATGCCCCGCTATTTCTCCCTTTTTCTTTTCCTACTCCTTGCGCTCTCCACGTTGCGTGCACAGGACGAGCCGTTGCCTTCGCCCTCGCCGAACGAAACTTATGCCGGGCAACAAATCCAACGCCATGATTTTGATGAAAAAAAATGGGCGTCGCTGAAAGAGGGCATTGATTATTCAGGACCAAAAAAGCCAGAGAAAAAAGCGTCCAAAAAAAAGGCGGAAAAAGAAATGGACCTGCCCAGTTCTGGCATAAAGGGGCTTGGTCCGATTCTGAAAATCCTCGCCATCATTCTGTTCGTTGGCGCAATGGTCCTTTTGATTGTGAAAATGGCTGGGGGCGAAAACCTTTTTGGCCCGAAAAACAGCAAAATTAAACCTGCTGTCAGCCAAGCTGAAATTGATAAAATCGAGGAGAACCTGCATGAAGCTGAGTTGGATGACCCCATCCAACGGGCCATTGCCGCTGGAGATTTTCCGATGGCGGTTAGGCTTTACTACTTGGCTGTATTGAAGGAATTGGTATTGAAAAACCATATCCGCTGGAAGCGGGACAAGACAAACGGTGCCTATTT
>JAHEAS010000295.1:3000-5335 GCA_024642645.1 Saprospirales bacterium
CGCTTTTCGGAACTGTGCAGGAAGTCACCTTGGCATTTGAGCGGGTCTGGTACGGAAAGATAGAACTGACGAAGCCGGATTTTGAACAACTGGAAATCAAGTATAAAAAAGCGGTGGCCAAGGCCAGTGCATGAATCCAACGCATTTAATTGTCAAATAAACAAACTCCCATCATTGTTGGCGTCGTGGTACTGATATTGGCGCTGCTGTTCTACCTCTCACAGGGTAGTGGGGGGGGCAATTATAGTTGGCGGGAGCATTACAAGCCCAGCAGCAAAGACCCCTACGGTACTTACCTCGTGCGCAATCTCCTCGAATCGTATTACCCTGGTCAGTCGTTTGAAGTGGTGGAGGATAGTCTCGGCGAGCGGCTGGATTCTGGCAATTTCGTTTACGTAGGCAGCAATTTTTGGCTCGATTCCCTGGAACTCGACCAACTGCTCCGATTCGTGGAGCGGGGCAACCGTGCCTTCATCGCCTGCCCGTTTGTGCCCACTTCGCTGCTCGACTCTATCAGTCGGGGCGAGTGCCCGTCATTTTATGGTGAGGATTCCACTAACCAGGTTCCATACGACATTTACTTCACTGACACTTCGGCCAACCTAAATTTTCAACACCCCGCCCTTTGGGATTCTGCGGGTTATGACTATAGGTATTTGGTAGTCAGGCAGCCCGAGCAGTACGAATGGACCTATTTGCCCGAAAATATTTTCTGCGACTCGCAAACCGTTTTCACTTCGCTTGGCCTGCTGAACAACGCCCAGTTCAATTTCGCAAAAGCAACCTACGGCAGGGGTGAGTTCCTGCTGCACACCACACCACTGGCATTTACTAACCTTTTCGTCGTCGAAAAAAAGGGCCTTGATTACGCTTCCAAGTCGTTTTCGCACCTAAAAACCGGACCGATTTACTGGGACGAGCGGCCGCTTGACCCCTTCGGCGACCAGGCAGGCGGCGGGGGCATGGGGGAAAAACAAAGCCCGCTTAGGTACATCCTCTCCCAGCCAGCACTGGCGTGGGCTTGGTATATTTTGTTGGGAATGGCCGTGCTCTACCTCATTTTTCGGGCAAAACGGCGACAGCGGGTGATACCCGTTTTGGAAAAAAACACGAACACTTCGTTGGAATTCATCGGGACGATAGGCAGGCTGTTTTTTATCCAAAATAACCACCGCCAACTGGCTGCCCAAAAGATGCGGCTTTTCCTGATTTTCGTTCGGGAACGCTATCACCTACCCACCAAGGAACTGAACGAACAGTTCGCCAAGGGCCTCGCCATCCGCTCCGATGTGCCGGAGGAGCACATCACCAAAATCGTCAAGCTCAACTACAACATTAACAACTCCGGCTTTCTTTCCGAGACCACATTGGTTGATTTTCACCGGTTGCTGGAGCGCTTTTACCGGGAATGTCGGTGAAAAAGTTTTGAGTTTTGAGTTACGGGTTTTGAGTTGGGGACGGCTCAACTCGAAACTCGCAGCTTGAAACTCAATCCTTTATGGCCTTCGAAAAAAACGCCTGCACCTCCGCCGCCGTCATCGGTTTCGTGGGTCGGACAACCCTGAAACCCACGAACGGGGAGTCGGGATTCCACCAACGGCTCTTCGGGATTTGGGGGTCACGAGCCTGCCACCTTGGCTCCGATTTTTTCCTTGCGGAACAGGTGCATTCCGAGGCATTGCTGTCGTAGGAACCGCCCTTCACGGTGCGGGAGTGGCGCTTGGTTGGCTCTGTCCACGGGTTTTTGGCAGGGTCGGCTGGGAGGTTTTGGAGGTAGTCATCATCGTAAAAATCGAGGGTCCATTCTGCCACGTTGCCGAGCATGACATAGAGGCCAAGCGCATTTGGCTTTTTTTGCGCCAGCTCGTGGTATTTTTCAAAACTGTTGTCATAATACCAGGCATGGTCTTCCAGCTCCTGCCCTGACTGCCAACTGCCAACTGCCAACTGCCTGCTTTTACAGGCATACTCCCATTCTGCCTCGGTCGGTAGGCGGTAAAATTTTCCCGTTTTTTCATAAAGCCACTGGCAATAGCGCAGCGCCGCCTGCTGTGTCATGCTCACCGCCGGGAATCCCGACTTGCCCATGCCGTAGGTGTAGTCAATGTACTGTGGGGTGGGGCGGCTGATGGCATCGGCCTTATAGGCTTGTGCGGGGTGTGCCGTAGAATCCGAGTCGTATTGTTTTTGGTAAAAAATGATGAACTCATCGTAAGCCACTTCGGTAGTACCCATCCAGAAACTGTCGAGCTGCACCTGACGGGGCGGCTGCTCATTGGCGGGGCCATTCTCGCTTCCCATCGTAAAGGTGCCGCCGGGCACAAGCGTCAGTTGG
>JAHEAS010000296.1 GCA_024642645.1 Saprospirales bacterium
ACCCCTACTGGAACGACAATGGTTTTGAGCAGGTGTTTGAGATGCTAGAGGAGGCCTGCGGCTCGATAGTGGAGAAGTTCAGGGTGGGGGGTTGACAAGCTAAACCCCATCGTTTTGAAACTTAACGGGTTTTTAGAAGCCAATCTACAGGAAGCCTTTTCTACTTTCGCTCCATGTTACCACCCAACTGGTCAGAAATTGCTTACGCTGTCTGGGCGTTCACCTCGCTTGTCCTTGCTGTTGGCTATGTTTTCACTGTCGAGAAATACCGTTCTGGTTGGCGGGAACTGCCTGAATGGACTCCTTCCCACAGTTTTTTTCCTTCGGTAAAAATCACCGTCGTCATCCCCGCTCGAAACGAGGCGGCGAACCTGCAAGCCTGCCTAGCTTCCATTGCGAAGCAGACCTACCCAATTGGGCTGTTTGAGGTTATCTTGCTGGATGACCATTCCGAGGATGAGACGTTTTTGCAGGCGCAAAATTTTGCCCAAAACCACCCAAATGTACGGGTGGTGAGTTTGTCTGACTACAAAGTAACCTCCAAGAAAAAAGCCATCGAAACTGGCGTCTCCCTCGCCACCGGCGAACTCATCGTCTGCACCGATGCAGACTGCCTGCTGCCACCGGATTGGCTGTGGCACATGGCCGCTTTTTTTGAGGAAAAAAAGGCAAAATTCATCGCTGCCCCCGTCAATTTTTACCAAGAGGGGAACTGGTTGCAACGATTTCAGTCGCTTGACTTCTTGGGCATGATGGGTGTAACCGGAGCAGGGTTTCAAGCGGGTAGCGGCCTGCTCTGCAATGGCGCCAACCTCGCCTACCCGAAGGCCGTTTTTCAGCAAGTCGGCGGTTTTGAAGGTATCTCTAGGTTGGCCAGTGGCGACGATATGTTGCTGCTGCACAAGGTGGCGAAACAATACCCAGCAGCTGTTTTTTTTCTAAAAAACCGGGCATCCACCGTGCTCACATCGACACAGCCAGACCTTCGTTCGTTCATCTCGCAACGGCTCCGATGGGCTTCAAAGTCGAGGAATTATAGCGATTGGCGGGTCACGCTTCGGCTGGGCGTGGTTTTCCTGCTATGCTGGGCTATCGTGCTGAACCTCGTGTCAACAGGGTGGCTAGGTTGGCCTGCTGCATTACTGACGGGTGTTCTTTTTCTGGTAAAAACGGTGGTGGATTTTCGCTTTCTCGGTGAGCTGTGCCGCTACTTCGGGCGGCAGGATTTGATGCGGCGCTACTTGCTTTCGCAACTTCTTCATATTGCCTACATCCTCGGCATCGGCACCTTGGCCAATCTCGTTAGGCAGTATGAATGGAAGGGGCGGCGGCAGTACTAAGGCTACACTTTTGGCTTTTGCCGCTTAACACCTTCGATGACTACCTTTCGCATCTTGGAAGCTTCCGGGCTGAACTCGGACTGGCGGCGGTCGGACAGTTTTACTTGCACTCTCTCACCTTCTCCCTCCATGATTTTCATCTTGCTGGAGATGATAAGCTGTCCGCTGTCAAAATATTGGTTTAATTCCCCATTGCTCCAAACTTTTAATTGGTTGATGACGCTACTGATGCGGCGAGCGATCAATCGGTTATTGTAGTCGGCTGAGGCTAATGGGCTAGCCTCACCAACTGCCAAAACTTCCAGTTCGTATCCTTTTGCCAAATAAGCTTGCAATTGTTTGCAAAGCCGATCGAGGCGGGCGAAGTTGGTTTGGACCTCTTTTTCAAAAAAATAATCCATCTGCTCGCTAGCTTCCGCAGCTTCGTCGGCAGATAGCCCTTCGATGTATTTTTCCACAAAGACCTGCTTCCTTGCCATATAATCCTGAAAGGTCTGGGAATAAGTAAGCTTTGTGTGTGTATCCATGGGGTTCACCCATTTGGGTTCGTCGTTGTCAAAGTACAATGCAACTGGAGCCTCAGTAAATGGTGAAAGATATACGCTCAAATGGGCATCCGGTGTAGGAGTGTACCGATACTCAGCATTGGGTTTCACATAAGTCGTAACGAAGCCCGGTTTCATGGCAACGAGTGAGATGATGTCGCCCACGCCAACGAGGAATGAATACTCGAACACATTCTCTTTGTTGCTCACGAATTCTTTCTCGCCAATACCTTCCAAGCCCAGTTGCATGGCAACACCGCCCAGTGGTAGGCTGTCGATGGCATTGTAGGTGCGAACCAGCAACCTTGCCTTTGACTTAAGGTAGATTGGTTGGCGCAGCGTTGCAAAACCGTCCGTTTGATTGGTTATTACTTCCAGTGTGTCAGGCTGGTAGCCGATGGCATCGGCCACGAGGCGGTATGCTTTTCCCGCTTCCACAAAGAACCGTGTATCAGCCCCATTGGCGAAGCCGGGTACTGCGGCGGTGGTTGCACCTTCCGCCGGGTAGAGTTGTAGTTTGTAGCCCATGATGGTGATGCTATCTGAACTATCAAAAACTTGGGCTACCAGCTCTGTCTGAATGTCCATCTCGTAAATATCATATCCGAAACAGCCTAGCGTTGGATCTGCATTGACACATCCTGGTCGATTGGACGAAAAATATGCTTTACCTGACCCCGTATGCCAGTTAAAATAGAGGTCGTCGTAGTTGCTATTAATGGGTTTTCCTAGTTTTTCGGGTATAGACCAGTGGCTTTCACCGCTGCCTGTCCAGGTATTGGCCGATTTGTAAATATCTAAGCCGGTTTCGTTGTTTCCGCTATTTGAGCTGAAGTACAAGACTTGGTTGGGTTGGTGAAAAAATGGTGTCACCTCGTCGGCGGCAGTATTGAACGGCAAGGGAAAAGGCTTTCCGAATATGCCATTACGCTCGATAGGGCTGCACCAAATATCCATGCCACCCATGCCACCGGGGCGGTTGGAGGCAAAGTAAAGCACGTCTTGCCGAAGGGCCCGGTTATATCCAATGCTAGGCTGGGTGGACGTGTAGCCGCTGAGGTTGATGTAGCTGGGTAGGCGTTTGTAAGGCAGCCAATAGCCTTCGTAAGCCCGCTCTCGGGTGTAGATTTCGCAGATTTGCTCGCCGGGCGTTTTTTCTTTGCAAAAGGTAAAGTAGGCCCGCTGGCCATTAGCCGTTAAGGTAATATTGGAGGTGTTTATGTTAGGTTGTGAAGAGTTTTCAGTCCAAAGCGTTGGCCCGTTTGTAAATACGGAAGAATAAATACGGTCGACAGGGGCTGCGTCTTTTTCTTCAGAAAAGGTGGAGGTGAAATACAGCCTATCACCAAAGCGGAAGGGGGCAAAATCGGAGTTCGCTGAATTGACGGTAGCCCCCAACTTCACAGCCTTAGGGCCATAAAGAGGGTCATTTTCCAAGGAATTGTTGACATTGCTTTGGTCTATGTCCAATTGAGGAGCCATTGGCGCTAGTGCAGGCTGCATTGTATTGCTGGATTGCCTAAGAGGAGAGCAGCTTAAAAATGCAAATACGAGCAGTATCGGAGGGATGATTTTGAGTGTCATTGTTAGTCTTTGCCCTAATAATCGTTAATTGTGCGGTAAGGCTTCGGGTGTTTGAAATCTAAAATAGCACTAATTCAACTAAATAGAATACTTTCAATTTGAGCTGAACAAGATTTCGATAGGGGAAATTTTGGAGGCGCTTAAGGGGCATAACCCTTAATAAGGCTACAATGTTCGGGTATTTTTCACAGAAATTATATTTATAGACCGTATTTAATTGCCAATCATGGCTTATAAAACACACAGAAATTAAAGAGTTGTGCAGGTTTCGCCATGAACTTGATTATTCAAACCGCCCAAATGCCAACGAAAGCCGATCAGGCATCTCGCCCTTCGATGCTTGTAAGTAGTCATTGTAGGAGCAGGGGATTAGGCGGTGTCGCTGGTGTTTTTTCTTCGTCTTCACGGGAACCTGGATCCACCAACGGCCCGTGCGGTTGCTCTTCCAGAAGGTGAACGGGTGGTCGTGTCCCTTGAAGTCCACGATGTATTCCGTCAGGCCGTCCATCGAAGCTGGAAAGTCACCCCGGCGGTTGCCAAACCCATCGAAGAAATACCAGACCATTTGCGCCAGCACTTGCGCTGAGCGCCCGTACTCGTCAAGGTCAGGTTCGTAACCGTAAAAGCCCACGGAAGTCAATTTGTCGTTCATGCCAGCGTAGCGGCTCAGTTGGCAGACCTCCTCGCAGGTGAAGCCGCTCGGTGAGGGGTGCAGCACGCCAGGTGCTTCTGCGCTTTTCAGGGCAGCCAAGTTAAAACAGGCCATGTCGGCGTCCCGCATCACTGGCTCGATGTCGGCCATATTGGCCCTCGCCTTGCCTAGCCGCACCGTGTCAGAATTGCTGTTTTCCAGCTCCTGAAAGGTCTCGTCGTCCACAAAATGCGACTGGCAGCCCACGATGCCAAAATGGAAAGGCTTCGTTTTTCCGTTCATCACGGGGTTGAGGTAGTAGCCATCCAGCTCGCCGAGGCGGGGATGGAACGGAACCCTTTCGTCCACGGCCACGATGCTTACAGACGACTGGCAAGCATAGTGCGCTTTGAATTGCGCCTGCGATAACTTGGGTAAATTGCCGATGATAACGGGACAAATCTTACTATCCATCAACTCTTGCAGCAGTGGCAGAATGAACGAGGTGTCGGCCTTGCGGACATTGCCGAGGTCGGCTGCCGCCAATTTTCCGAAGGGAAAACTCATGCGGTAAAGCGACCTGCGCACCGCATCTGCCCCCTCGTCGCCGATGCCAACGATGGCTAATTTCACTTCCTGCAATGCAGGCATCTCCGCCTCATAGCGTTTGATTTTCTCCCCAAAACTCACCGTGTCGAGCGGCGATTCGGCGATTTCATTCATATTGATTGGGCGTAGCCAGTTGTCGAGCATTTCCTTAGTTATGAGTTTTGAGTTTCGAGTTGTTGCTTCGGCGCAAATGTAACCAACTCCTGAAAGTAAACCGACCAGCCCAACTCAAAACCCGAAACTCAAAACTCAAAACTTCGCCAGCAGCCACTCCCGCTCGGCCAGCGCCTTGCAGTCGGTTATTTCGCTCCGCAATTTCTCCCTCGCCGCCCGGTTTTCGGCAGGCGTTTGCAGCAGTTTCTTCGTAAAACGGATGAGGTTCAGGTAGTTCTGGCGCAGGTAGCCCACGTCCCGGCGGCGGCGCAGGAAGATAGTGAAACTGTCCAGCAGCGAGTCCAGCGCATCTACTTCGCCGAGGTCGAAATAGATGCGCAGCAGCATCCTGCGGGCATCAAGGTTGTGCAGCACATCGTCGAATTCGGCCTGCGTCAGCAACTCCAACGCCCGGTCGTAGTCGGGTCGGCGGAAGTGTAGCGAAGCGAGGTTGAACAAGTACGCACT
>JAHEAS010000297.1 GCA_024642645.1 Saprospirales bacterium
TGTATTTCATCCAATTTCAAACAAGTAAAACTAAATTGGTGTCTAAATTGGTGGTGGATTGATAGGGATTCGCTTGGTCACGACTGTGGTCGTTCTATTTTTCCCCGCACCTTCTCCCACCGCCTAAAAAACGCTGGAATGCACTTCCCCGCAAGCGGCGATGGCGCGTTGAAAAGCACACAAATCCCAATACCGTCCTTTCGGTTCAAGGCTATTTCACACAGGAAATTGTTGACGAAGCCAGCGTGGTAAACGAGTGTGTCCGAACCATGTTCCAATATTCGCCAGCCCTTGGCATAAAAGGCCGAGTCTCTATTGATAAAGCCCTGCAAGGTAGGTCGCTCCAAGCCAGTACCAATGACCGGATTGAATGCATCCTTCAACACCTTGGCGGGAATGACCGCAGGCTGGTGGCCGAGCAATGCTTTCAACCACTCACCCATGTCGCTGACGCTGGCGTTGACGCCCCCGGCTGCGGCGAATTTGTAGTAGCGGTGGGTGATAGAATCGGCGACCCAGCCAGGATTGCGGTAATGGTGCGGCAAGGCATGGTTAGGGCTATTCACGATGCCATCGTAATCTGAAGAGGCATTGGTCATACCCAAAGGGCGAAAGATTTTTTCTTCCAACAATTGGTTAAAAGGCTTGCCGGTTGCCTGCCCCAAAATCGGTTCGATGAGGCTAAAAGCAGCATTTTGGTAGCTGAAATATTCGCCTTCCTTGCCTGCCAGCTTGGCCAGCGGATATTGCGACAGCACATAGGTTGAGTCATAACCTCGCTCAATAAGGTTGGAAAAAGCGTGGTAGGGCAACCCCGTCGTTTGCGTAAGCAAATGCCTGACTTCTAGCCGCTGTGCTTGTTCGGGGTTGTTCATGTTGAAGTCGGGTAGGTATTGCTGCACCTTATCCGTCCATTTCAGCTTTCCTTCGTCCACCAGTATCCCGGTCAAAATCCCCGCAAAGCCTTTTGAAAGTGAGCCAATTCGGAAGACGGTGTGCTCATCTACCCGCTCTGGCCGTCCTTCGGTCCGATAGCCATAGCCTTTCATAAACACAACTTGACTGTCCTTCACTATCACGACGGCAGCACCAGGTGTGAGCGTCAGTATCATCGAGTCCTCAAAATAGCGATGGAAATCCTTCAAGAAAAATTCCAGGTTCGGGTCGAGCGGAGGTGGGGCCGGCCGCAAGAAAGCCCCCATCGGCTTGGATGGCAGCTCAGAATCTGTGCAAGCGGCAAACATTGTCAGTCCCAAAATGAAAGGGATTATCAGTCGGGTGTAAATCATTTGGGCGAAAATAGAAAAAATGAAAAAGAAGAACGGCCAAAATACACAAGCATTGCCCCAACAACTACATTGCATTTCTCACGCGCTCACCCTCTCTTCAATCGTGTTTCAAAACATAAACGCTGTCAACGCCCGGTAGCAACCAGCGCTCGTACGGGAAGCCTTTTTCCTTCGTGAAAACCCGAATGTCTCCAAAGGCTATAACATATTCATCCTTGTCCACCCACCACCAACTTTTCCATTGGCCGTTGAACTTTGGGCCGGGCTTGTACCACCCGTTGAACTCGAATCCACCGTCAATCTGGTTGGGTTTTATGCCTTTTTCTTTGGTCAAATAATCGAGCGCCTTCCACCGTGCACGGTTCCAACTGATGTAATCGTGCGTGCCTGTGATGGCGTATACTGCCATGAGCAAGAGGCAAAAGCCAGCGATGGCTACCTGTTTTTTACCCAAAACTAAATCATGCCCTTGCAATAGCACTGCCAATAGGAAGGGGATTAGCACCATGTGGTATCGGTCAAGGAAATACAATTCGGTAAGCAAAAAGCCACAGTAAGCCAACAAAAAAGTCCAGATAAAGACTGACTGCCGCCGAGTTCTGCCTGCCGCTTTGAAACCACGAACCACGCTTGGTAGGAGGTTGAGCAAAAAAATGATGCCCAATAAGACGCCCACAGCTCTCGCCAAATTTAATGCAAAATCGCTTAGCATTGGGGACACGTTTACCCAAATTGCACCGTCCTTCAGCGTCTTCGGGCCTATGCCTAGGTTGTAAACCATATTGCCCAATGGGTAATGCTCCCATGCGAAAAAGAACGTGACAGAAAACAGCAGCGTAATCCCCGCTGTCCACCAAATCAGGCTTTTGCTGGTGCTGCGCAACTGTCGAAAAAGCAATGGCACGGTCACGGGCGACAGGCAAAACCCAACGAAAAAAAGCAACAGCCCAATGCGGCGCAAGCATTCAAGGTAGTAGCCTTTGCCACCAAACCGATTCAACAATTTATCAATGCTCCCATAGGCTTCCGGCAGTCCTTGTGTGGCTTCGTACCATTTTGTGAAACCGAGATAAGCAGCTACGCAAAGTGTCAATGGGGTTGTAGCGATGGCCAGTGAGCGCCAGTTGAAGCCTTGTCGGTACAGCCACATGGCGGCGAAGGCCAGCGGCGCAGCCATCCCAAATTGCCGTACCATCGTGGCCAATAAGGCAAAAATGGTGGCCCAAACCACGTGTTTCATCTCCCCAGAGCTGGCCGATTTTAGATAAAAATATATAGACCAAAGGAACAGTGCCAAAAACGGAACATCCGTCATGAAGGTGGCGGAGAGTGAAAAGTAAATGGGATTGAACATCAGAACCAACGAGCCAAGGCTGGCCAAGCGGCGGCTGGTACCCATTTCAAAGAAGATAGCCCAAGCCGCAACTAACCCCGCAAAGCCGAGCAGCATGGTGGAGTAGCGCAATACCTCGTGAGAAAACCCAAAAACCTTGCAAAATGCCGCCCCCCAAAAGATTTGCGTGAGGCGGGTCATGGCAGGCCAGTCGTCCAGTTTTAGGATGCCTTGCTGTGAAAGGTGCCAAACGTCTTTGGCGTAAGCCCAGTCGTCGTTGAGTGGGAAATTGCCAGTGGGGTTGATGACGATCATGGCCACTAACCAGGTCAAGGCTAGTAAAGCGAGATGTTGAAGGTTAGTTTTTTGTAATGTCAATGTATTGCTAATCAATGTGTTGTCTTCTAATTCTGCCTACTGTTTTAAGGGTTTATCTTCATTTTAAACCCGGATTGGGTTTAGAGATTATACCGCCAAATTAGTAGAAAATGTGGAGCTATTGGCTTTGGGCATTGTGATTCGATGGATTGTTTAACAAATCGTGCGAATTTCTATTTTTCTTAAAATTTTCTTAAAAAAAGATTCTTCGTTGTTATCAAAAGAACGTTAATTTGCCAGTCGGAACAAAGTAATTAAGGATTCGACTTTTGATTGATTAATATCATTAGAGATTGTAAAAACACTTTAAGAATATTTGGAAATCGACTCGACGATGAATAAGTCTCTGGGTAAAATGGTTTAAGAATAAATGGTAGTACAATCTTTTTTACTGTGAAGGTATTTTAGCCTTCATAATAACAGTCGGGTGATTTCTTACAAGAGCGAGGCATCAAATGCCGTCGCTCTTTTTTATTCTGCTACTTTTGCACTTGGTATTTTTGCCTTTGTACTTTTTCCTTTCTGACATGATTAAAGCCACCAATATCCACAAATCCTACGGCGAGCTACGGGTGCTCAAGGGGGTTGACCTCGAAATCCGGAAGGGAGAAATTGTCAGCATCGTCGGTAAATCGGGGGCCGGCAAAAGTACCCTGCTCCATATTCTCGGTACCCTCGACCGGGCAGATAAAGGGGAGGTTGTTTTCGATGGCGTGAATGTCAATTCATTGGCGAACAACGAGTTGGCGAAGTTTCGCAATACCCGTATTGGTTTTGTCTTTCAATTTCACCACCTACTGCCAGAGTTCACGGCACTGGAAAACGTCTGCATCCCCGCCTTCATCAATGGCACGTCGGAGACAGCCGCTCAAGCCCGGGCCAAGGAGCTGCTTGATTACCTTGGCCTTTCCGAGCGCCTAACGCACAAGCCAACGCAACTCTCTGGCGGCGAGCAGCAGCGGGTTGCTGTTGCCCGTGCCCTCATGAACCAGCCTTCTGTCATCTTCGCCGATGAACCAACCGGTAACCTCGACACTGCCTCCTCTCAAGAGCTTCACCAACTTATTTTCCAGCTACGCAAAGATTTTGACCAGACCTTCCTCATCGTCACCCACAACATGGAACTAGCCGCCATGAGCGATAGAATCGTTGAAATGCAAGATGGGTTATTGAAAGTTTGAGGCATGTCTCTAAAAGCTTCACACCTCATTAAGGCACCAATCAATCGTAGCCTGCTCATTAGCGGCTAAAAACTCGTTGGCCTTACTGAAATGTTGGGAGCCGTTGAAAGCGCCACCGGCGAGGGGCGACGGGTGGGCCGCCTCTAGCACCAGGTGCTTGAAGGGGTCAATTAATGCGGCTTTTTGCTTTGCAAAATTGCCCCAGAGCATGAATACCACACCACTTCTTTCGTCTGAAATTTTTTTGATAACGGCATCAGAGAAAGTGTGCCACCCGCATTTGGCGTGGGAGTTGGAGAGGCCTCGCTCTACTGTGAGGGCCGCATTGAGAAGGAAAACCCCTTGTTCGGCCCATTTTGTGAGGTCGCCGTGCTTAGCGATGGGGCAGCCGAGGTCGCTTCCCAACTCCTTGTAAATATTGCGTAGCGAAGGTGGAATAGCCACACCACGGGGCACGGAAAAAGATAACCCCATCGCCTCACCCGGCTTGATATAGGGGTCTTGACCGAGGATGACGACCTTCACTTTGCCGAATGGAGTTGTGTCAAAGGCATTGAAAATCAATGGCCCTGGCGGGAAAATGGCCTTCCCAGCACCAAGTTCCTTTTTCAAAAAAGCCGTGATACCATGAAAATAAGGCTGCTCAAACTCATTGGCCAATGCGACTTTCCAGCTTTCCTCGATTTTTACGCTCATTTTAAAGGAATGAATGATGGAATGAATTGCCTACAAGGTAATGATTTGCTGGAAAATGGGAACTTGCAGAACAGTTTGTGAGTTTTCGGCAGGTGGTGTGGTGAAAGCATTGGAGTAAAAAGTTACCTTTGCCGCCGAAAAAGTTCATTGTAGGATTGGCCCTGTAGCTCAGTGGATAGAGCATCTGCCTTCTAAGCAGAGGGTCCCTGGTTCGAGTCCAGGCTGGGTCACTTAATAGCTGTAATTAATTGGGATACAGCATTTTAGGATAAAAATCGGGAGCGGCATAGCGTCGTGTCCCGATTTTTTTTTGCCAAACATAAAACCTACGGCTTTCGACGTTTGAACAACCATTTGAAGCTGAAAAACTCTGCTATCTGCCCCACGCCCATGTCTCGCATGGCCCAGTAAGTCAGGATTAACCCCATCGGAAATACCACAAGACAGTTC
>JAHEAS010000298.1 GCA_024642645.1 Saprospirales bacterium
GGCAGGGGGATGAGGAATTAAGCAAAAGCGGTGACGAACTGTATTCGCTGCCTTGGCCGATTAAAAAAATAAGGATTTAAAACTGAATTCAAGTTTTTTGAAAGCCATCGACATATTGCTGCATGGATTTCACCACGGCGAACACCTGACTGATGAGTTTGTTGACCATTGCGATTAGTGCCTGCTTGGCGCTTTTGCCCCACTCGCTGTCATCTCCGTTGTTGCCCCTCCGACAGAAATGTCCAAGCAACAATGCGGCTCTGCTTGTTGCCTTGTCCCATCGGAAGGGTTTCCACTATTTTTGCCCCCACGGTATTGAGGGCAGCATAAACGCTTTTGAGGTTGGATTCTTTGGAAACCAAGCTGGAAAACCAACGAACGGAATCGGCGAATTCCTTGCTTTGATGTACCATATTCTGCAAGAATCCAACCTCCCCGCCTTCACACCATAACTCATTGTTTTGACCACCGAAATTCAAGACTGGCTTCGTCCCTTTTTTAGGCTTTAGGTTATTTAATTTTCGGCGTGTT
This sequence comes from Saprospirales bacterium, assembly GCA_024642645.1. GTDB lineage: Bacteria > Bacteroidota > Bacteroidia > Chitinophagales > Saprospiraceae > UBA6168. The sequence goes on from JAHEAS010000298.1 coordinate 532, forward strand.
CCCGCTTGTGCATCTGCCAATGAAGCATGAAAAGGTGGGTTGCAAATGGTCAATTCGAAGTGTTCTCCCTTTTTGATTATTCCATGAAAAATATCTTTCGGATTTTTCTGTAACCTTATTTCGATATTGCCTTGTATTGCAGGATTTAATTCAATTGTTTTAATGGCAGCTTTAACTGCCGCCGCATCAATATCAGTACCTATAAATGACCAACCATATTCCTTGTTACCAATTATGGGATATATGCAATTGGCGCCAACACCAATATCCAAGCATTTTATTTGAGGCCCTGTTGGGATTTTGCCACGATTACTTTTTGCCAATAAATCTGCAATATAGTGGATATAATCAGCCCTGCCCGGAATAGGCGGGCATAAGTAATTCGGTGGTATGTTCCAGTTTTCAATTTGGTAATAATGCTTTAATAGCGCCGTGTTGAGAGTTATTACGGCTACCGGATTGAAAAAATCAATGGATTCGTCACCGTAATCGTTCACCTTCACATAAGGCACCAACGCTGGAAAGCTTTCTACCAATAATCTAAAATCATAACGCTCCCGATGCTTGTTACGTGGGTGTAGTTCTGATTTTATTTTCGGATGTTCTTTCTTTTTTGGGAGCATGGTTTTTGATTCAATTCAGAGAATGCCAATTGACGATAGATTTGAATTATGGGAAACTTTCGCTGAGTTGCTTTTGCAAGCTTGGAAGCTGACACTGTTAGTTGGCAGCCGGAGGATTAATGGAGGTCGGAATTTCATAAACGGATTTTTTGTTTTTTATGATAGGGTAAAGGTAGGGTAATGTAGTGGAATTCAACCTTATCAAATCGCACATAGATTCCTAAATTTCGGAAGTATAGGAATATCATTTCCTGAACTTTACCTCAGCCTATAATGAGAATTATCATGAGCGTTTTATACCGCCCTTCAAAACATTAAGCTTCATCAAGAGTTTTTTTAGTGCGACATGTAGCATTGAAGCAGTTTTTCGGCTGAATACTATTCAAAGAACCAACTACAACATGCCCAGATATACTTCCTTCCTGATTTTCCTCAGTTGGATTTACCTTACTTCTTGTAAAAAAGCACCAGAACAAATCCAGCCGAGTATCGAGCGGATTTCCGAATCGGTGTATGCCTCCGGCGTCATCAAAAGCAAAAACCAGTACCAGGTTTATTCCTCGGTGGGCGGCTTGGTGCAGACCCTGTTGGTGAAGGAGGGTGATGTGGTAAAAAAAGGCGACCCATTGTTCATCATAGAAAACGAAGCCTCAAAACTGACTGCCGAGAACGCCAAGATTGCCGCCGATTTTGCAGCGCAAAACACCAATGGCGAGCGCTTGCGGGAACTGAAAACTGCTATCGAAACCGCCAAGAACGCCATGCTCAACGACTCTCTTCTAGCGGCTCGTCTGCGCAGGTTGTATGCCGATGGGGCGGAAACAAAGGTGAACATGGAGCGGCAAGAACTCGCCTACACAATTTCCAGGAACAACTACAAAGCTGCCCATGCGAGGTACAGCGACCTGAAAAAACAGCTTGATTTTGCCGCTGCGCAAAGCAAAAAACAGCTTTCCATCAGCAATACCCTCGCCGGGAATTATGTGGTGCGCAGCCAAACGGCAGGGCGGGTATACATCATCAGCATCGAGGTGGGCGAGATAGTTGGTGTGCAAAGCCCAGTGGCCGTCATTGGCGATGCGGAAAGCTTTTTGGCGGAGCTGCAAGTGGATGAATACGACATCATGCGTATCAAAAAAGGGCAGCAGGTGCTGCTCTCTCTCGATAGCTACAAGGGGCAGGTGTACGAGGCAGCGGTGTCCAAGATTGACCTGATAATGAACGAGCGTACCCGCACTTTCACCATCGAGGCGGAGTTCACCAAAGCGCCGCCATTGCTCTACCCGAACCTGACGACGGAGGCTAATGTGGTCATTCAGACGAAGGAAAAGGCACTGACCATTCCACGGTCTTATTTGGTGAACGACTCGATAGTGTTGATGCCGAACAAAGAAAAACGGCGCGTGAAAATCGGGCTGAAAGACTACCAAGAAGTGGAAATCCTGAGCGGCCTCAAAGCAGGCGAAACCATCCTGAAACCCACGCCATGAACCTAAAACTGATAGCAGAAATAGCGAAAGCACTGCTGCTGGCACGCTGGCGACAATCATTGGTGGCAGCTGTGGGGGTAACGTTCAGTATCGCCATGTTCATCGCCCTGTTGGGCTTCATGAACGGCCTGAACGGTCTGCTCGATGGCCTGATGCTGAACCGGACGCCGCATGTTCGGCTATACAATGACATCCAACCCAACCCCAATCAACCTGTGAACCAAAGCGAGGCATACAAGGGAGGCCATAATTTCATCCAATCCATCAAATCGAGTGGCGGCAGGGTGTCGCTTTACAACAACGCCGCCATCATGCAGGCCGTGAAGGCCGACCCAAGGGTATTGGGGCTGGCGCCAAAAATCTCCGCCCCGGTGCTGTACAACGCCGGCACAATTGACATTACGGGAACCGTCAGCGGCATTGAAGTAGCGGCTGAGAGCCGCCTTTTTGCTTTTGCCGATTACATGTCGGCAGGCAAGGCGATTGATCTGAAAAACGTGAGTAACAGTATCATTTTGGGTCAAGGCGTGGCTAACAAACTGCTGGCCGAAATCGGCGACGTGGTGCAGGTCACCACCTCAAAGGGGGAACAGTTGCCGCTGAAAGTGGTTGGCTTTTACCAGTCGGGCATGAAGGCACAAGACGATGTGCAGAGCTACGCCTCCATTGCCACTGCCCAAAAGTTGCTCGGAGAGGCGAACAATTATATCACTGATATCCAAGTCAAGCTCTACGACCTAACCCAAGCACCAGCCGTTGCCAAGGAATATGCCCAACGCTTTCAGGTGGATGCCGTGGACATCCAGACCGCCAATGCCGATTTTGAAACGGGAAGTTCCGTTCGTTCACTCATATCTTATGTGGTGGGCGTGGTGCTGCTCATCGTGGCCGGGTTCGGCATTTACAATATCCTGAACATGATGATTTATGAAAAAATGGACACCATCGCCATCCTTAAAGCCACCGGATTTTCTGGCAGCGATGTACGGAAAGTATTCCTTGGAATTGCTATTACCATCGGTATACTCGGCGGTCTGGCAGGCTTAATTTTTGGCTTCCTAGTTTCGCTGCTCATAGACCAAGTGCCCTTTACAACCGCCTCACTTCCGACCGTAACTACCTATCCTATTGATTATAACCCTATTTATTATGCCATCGGTTTATTGTTTTCCTTAATTACCACCTATTTAGCCGGAGTTTTCCCTGCCAGAAAAGCGAGTAGGGTGGACCCGGTGGTAATTATTCGGGGGAAGTGAATTTGGGAATTTGGGAATTAGGGAATTGGGGAATTGGGGAATTGGGGAATTGGGGAATTGGGGAATTGGGGAATTGGGGAACACAACTTGGAAAAGGCAATATTAACCCAGGTTACTATAAATGTTACGCAGGAAACAAAACCTTTGAAGCCCTTAATAATAGCCTTGATTTTCCGTTCCTCGGAAAGGTATATTGGATAAACTCTGTCATTCCAATGAGATGTTATGTGCAACTTACTTCAATTACCCGGATTAAAAACTGGGAATTTTTGACAATCAATTATTTGCGCATTCCATGAAAATTAAAGCCGAAAAACGTCAAGAAGTTTTGAATCCCCCAAATCCCAATTATGATGCAAAAAACAGTTCTACAATCCGAGCATATCAATAAATACTTCAGAGACCCGGTGAAGGTACAGGTCTTGAAAGACATTACTATTTCGGTGAACCAGGGCGAATTTGTGGCGGTAACGGGCAAGTCGGGCTGCGGAAAGTCCACGCTGCTGTACATCCTTTCCACGATGGACACTGACTATGAGGGCGATTTGCGGATTGATGGGGATTTGATGCTGGGAAAGACCGAGCCGCAGTTGGCGAAAATCCGCAATGAAAAAATCGGCTTCGTGTTTCAGTTTCACTACTTGCTGAATGAGTTTTCCGTGCTGAAAAACGTGATGTTGCCCGGCCTGAAGCTCCGCAAACTTTCCGAAGAAGAATTAAAGCACAAAGCGATGGAACGCCTGAAAATGCTGGGTATCGAAGCCATGGCCCCCAAAATGGCGTACCGACTCTCCGGCGGTGAAAAGCAGCGGGTAGCCATCGCACGTGCCCTCATCAACGATCCGCTTATCATCATGGGCGACGAGCCGACGGGTAACCTCGACAAAAAGAACGGCGATATTGTCTTCGATTTATTCAAGCAGCTCTGCGAGGAATTCAACCAGACCTTGCTCATCGTGACGCACGACCAAACGTTTGCAGAAAATACCCATCGGATTATTGAAATGGAGGATGGGCGGATTATTGGGTAGTGATAAATGGTTGATGAACTATACGGCGCATTCGGAGTTTTTTGCAAATGCTTTTTGCTCGTCGAAGCATTCCTAAAATCCAAAAGTTTAGGAATGCTGTTCTCAGCAATACCATGCGTTAATCAAATGCGAGATATGGATAAAACGCCTGTAAGACTTTGATAAACCGCCCTCTCGATGGAAGCTGCTGAATGGACAATTATACCTGTTTAATCCATCAAATACCTGTTTTCTAATCAAAACCTCACGTTAATCCAAAGACCTTGCGCAGGAGAATTTTTTAACATCCCCCCTCCCTTGGCACCGCATAAATCACGCCGCCCGAAACGGACAAATTGAACACTTTTTTCTTGATAGAGGGAAGTAGCAGCTCCCATGTTTTACCCTTGTCTG
>JAHEAS010000299.1 GCA_024642645.1 Saprospirales bacterium
AGTTGGCAGTTGGCAGTTGGCAGTTGGCAGTTGGCAGTTAAGATAAATCGAGCATTGAAGTCTATGGTCATTAGCTTGCCTTTTTTATTCTCAATTCTACATTTTCAATTCTCAAATTTCAATGAAAATCGGCCTACTTTCCGATACGCACAGCCATTTGGACGAAAGCGTTTTCACCTACCTCGAACCATGTGATGAGATTTGGCACGCCGGGGACATTGGCGACCCAAAGGTGGCTGACCGGCTCGAAGCTTTCCGGCCATTCCGGGCCGTGTATGGGAACATTGACGGGCCGCCCATCCAGCGTCGATTCCCGCTTGACCTGCGTTTCGAGTGCGAGGGAGTGGATGTTTTCATGACGCATATCGGCGGCTACCCGGGCAAGTACACACCAAGGGTGCGGGAGATTTTGCGAACAAATCCACCCAAGCTTTATATCTGCGGCCATTCTCACATCTTGAAAGTAATGCCAGACAAAACGCTGGGCCTATTGCACATGAACCCCGGCGCCTGCGGCAATGAAGGCTGGCACAAAGTGAAAACGCTTTTGCGCTTCGACCTCAACGCAGGCCGCATCGAAAACTTGGAGGTGGTGGAAATTGGAAGCCGAGGAAGGTTGGCGTAAATGATGTATTTAAGTAAAAAAGGCCCAACGTCTCAGATACGTCAAGGCCTTTTTTAAGTTCAGCAGTTCATTTGCTTTGCGCATATCTCTTCCAAACTGTTTGAAAAATATCAACCTATTTTCAACCTTCAAAAACAAGGTTACCAACTAAGGTCGTCATCCATTTTAGGTTCAGTTGGCGGAGGAGGAGGAGTCGGCTTTTCCAAGGGAGCAGCATTCTCCTCAATTTCTCCACTGGTCTTCGGCTGGTTATGGCTAACCCGAGGTGGGCTATCAGCGCCACCTTCGGCTTCTTGCGCCTCCCACTCGTCATGGCGGCGGTCGAATTCTTCGTAGTCGTAATCTGGCATCAGTTCCGTCTTGATGTAATCAACCACTTCTTCGAGGTTGCTCAAAAAACGGTTGAAATCCTCCTTGTAAAGGAAAATCTTGTGGCGTTCGTAGCCGTCGCCATCAAATCGTCTTGTGCTTTCTGTAAGGGTGAGGTAAAAGTCATCGCCTTTGGTTTGGCGCACGTCAAAGAAGTAAGTTCTTCGTTTACCAGCATTCATTTTCTTTGAGAAAACACTCTCAAATCTTCTATCTCGGTCCACTGGCTAAGGATTTAAGTGATAAAAAAGCCGATTAAAACCTTTTTCGAAATTTGTCAAGCTTTTTTTCGGCCTGACAAATGTAGGTATTTGACTTAAACCGCCAAATATCTTTGCGAAAACCTTACTATTCTAGTAAAAAATAGGGCGTTCACCTATTTTGAAGCACCTCTTCACAATTTTGATTCAATCTAAATAGACCCTAAGGCAAATATTGACTTTCACTGCTATTCCCTAATTTCAAACCTTTTATAACTTTGCCACGCTTTAAAAGAAAGATTGGCGTGGTAAATGAACGCGCCAATGGATTTCCAGCGAAGAAGCTATCATAGCTATAACTTAGAATTGACCACCATTCCTTCATTTTAATGCATAAGCAGCATGAAAAAGGGTTTTACGAGGCTCCACCTGATTACTTCCTTTTTGTTCCTTTACCAACTGGCTCAAGCGCAATCCCCCTCTGGCAGTGGCTCCAGCAATTTTACCATGCTATTGTTGGCCATTGTGATACTGATTGCCTTTTTTATCATTATCCGGGTTTCGGACAATCTTGTCCGCATCGAGGCTGGTAAAGACGGCGCTGACGTTGATGATGCAAGCCTGACGCCCCTTCCAGGTGTACGGGACCTGTTTAAGAAAAGTGCCCCTACATATGTAAAGGGCAAATATTTTGCGCTGAAGAAAGGGCATAACATTTTGCTGGAAGGCAGTGCCAAAGGTCCTGTCGTTGCTGGCAATGCCAAGACTTTTGCCATCCAGCCACCCAATTTTAGGGGCGTGTCTGCCATTCCGAAAGTAGAAGTTGAAGTTGGCGATACCGTAAAGGCAGGTGACCACTTGCTTTTTGATAAAAAAAATCCGGACATAAAATACGTGTCACCTGTGAGTGGGGAGGTAATTGCCATCAACCGTGGCGAGCGCCGTTCCATCGCCAGTGTGGTGGTGTTGGCCGACAAGCAACAGCAATACCGCAAACTCAATGTGCCAAACCCCGACACTTGCAGCCGGGAAGAACTTGTGAACTTCCTACTCGATTCTGGTGGATGGACGCTCTTACGCCATCGCCCGTTCGACGTAGTGGCCAATACAAATGACCTTCCCGATAACATTTTCATCTCCACTTTTGACACTGCCCCACTTGCTCCAGACCTCAATGTGGTAATGGAAGGTAGAGGCGCAGCTTTTCAGCGGGGACTTGAAGTTTTGGGCAAACTCACCAAAGGGAAAGTTTGGCTCGGACTTAATGCCAATGGCGAAACCCCGCCCAGCTCCATTTTCACGGATGCAAAAGGTGTGTCCAAAAGCTGGTTCAGTGGCAAGCACCCTGCAGGAAACGTGGGTGTGCAGATTCACCACATTGCCCCCATCACCACCAAAACGACCGCTTGGACGCTGGGGGTTCAGGATGTGGCGACCTTCGGTGAGCTGTTTACCGAAGGCCGTTTTAACGCTGAACGAGTAGTAGCACTTACAGGCGCTGAATTGAAGCAACCACGATACGTCCGCACTTTTATTGGAGCTAATATTGGGGAATTGCTTGACGGCAATTTTACCAACGACCATGTACGTATCATTTCTGGCGACGTGCTGAGCGGCAGCAAAACATCCAGTGAGAGCTACCTAAACTATTACGATGACCAAGTTACTGTTGTAGAAGAAGGTGACCAATTTGAAATGTTTGGCTGGCTATTGCCCGACCTTTCCACGCCGAGTGCTTCCAAAGCATTGCCGGGACATCGCTTTCCAGACACTGTTTATAAAGCAAACACGAACACACACGGTGAAAAACGGGCGTTTGTGGTCACTGGGCAGTACGAAGAGCTGTTGCCAATGGACATTTACCCACAGCACTTGATGAAGGCGATTTTAACCAACGATTACGAAAAAATCGAGGGACTCGGAATACACGAACTTATCGAGGAAGACGTGGCACTTTGTGAATTTGCCTGCACCTCCAAACAACCACTCCAGCAGATTTTGCGGGAAGGGCTTGACATGGTGCATGAGCAAGGGTGATTTGAATTGCTGCATTGTTGAGGTTAAATTGCATTTGCTGCTTAACCACAACAATCCAACAATCCAACAATTATGAAATAAAGCAATCCAACTATAAATGAGCAGTTTTCTAGACAAGATTAAAAAGCTTGAGCCACCAAAGGAAAAGAGATTCCTGCATACACTGTACGACGGGTTTTTCACCTTCCTTTACGTGCCCGACCATACCACAAAAGGCACTGGTGTTCACATCTTAGACCGGATGGACTTGAAGCGCACGATGGTCATGGTGGTGCTGGCGCTCCAATTGTGCTATGTTTTTGGCACCTACAACATTGGTCATCAGCATTTTGTAGCACTCGGCATGCACACTTCGTTCATGGCAGGCCTGCACCTTAAGTTGGCCTACGGCTTGATTAAACTCTTGCCAATTTTCGTTGTGTCGATGGTCGTAGGCCTTGGCATCGAATTCCTCTATGCAGCCAAAAAAGGCCACGGAATCGAAGAAGGCTACTTGGTGACAGGGGCACTAATTCCGCTCATCATGCCACCGGATATTCCCCTTTGGATATTGGCAATGTCCATCGCTTTTGCAGTTATCTTGGGCAAAGAAGCTTTTGGTGGTACTGGCATGAACGTCGTGAACATCGCCTTGCTATCTAGGGTCTTCGTATTCTTTGCCTATCCTACCACCATCTCAGGTGACCAGTGCTGGGTAGCTGGACTGGAGTACGCAGGCGGCAAAGGTGTTGGCGAAACTTATGGCTGGGCACAGCATTTTTTTGACTGGATATTCAACGGCTTGGGCTGGGCCACATTCGGCGAAGGGGGACGAGCCATAGCCGATGCCTTCACAGGTGCTACACCGTTAGGTCTGGCATCGCAAGGGTGGGAGAAAGTGACCTCAGTTTATTCACCTATGCAAATGTTTTGGGGTGCGATTCCAGGCTCCATTGGAGAAACCAGCAAGCCGCTCATCATCGTTGGCGCACTGATGCTGATTGCTACCGGGATAGCCAGTTGGCGCATCATGCTCTCTTGCCTAATTGGCGCCGTTTTCATGGCGATGGCTTTCAACTGGTGGGGATTCGATGCCTTTATGAACATACCTTGGTACTACCATTTCTACATGGGCAGTTTTTGGTTTGCAGTCGCTTTCATGGCCACAGACCCGGTCACAGCCTCCAGTACTAATACAGGCAAATGGATTTACGGGTTTTTCATTGGAGCACTAGGCATTGTCATTCGAGTAATGAACCCGGCATACCCAGAGGGTTGGATGTTGGCGATATTGTTCATGAATGTTTTTGCACCGCTGATTGACCATTTTGTGGTTGAATCCAATATTAAGCGCCGCCAAAAAATTTCGGCGGCAGCTGGGAATTGAACCACAAAACATTGAACACAATTAGGATTTTGTTTTTCAAAAAATTGAAAAATGCACAGTAATAATTATGTAACTATTTACACCGTCATCATGACCCTTATCGTATCGGTCGTGCTGGCCGTTATCGTATCGGGCCTAAAACCCATACACGATGACAACGAAGCTGTTTTCAAAAAAAGGGAAATTTTTAAGGCAGTAAAAGACTACCTAGGTGCTGATTTGGACAAAATGTCCGACAAAGAAGTACTCGCCCTTTTTGACAAAAGCATCCAACAAGTGGTGATTGATGCGAATGGCAAACCAGTGGAAGGTGTCAAGGCAGAAAATATTGACATGGCAAAAGAGGAGAAGAAACCTATTGCTGACCGCCAATACCCTGTCTTCACATTTGTGGGAGAAAAAGGGACTTATTACCTCGTCTCTATTCGTGGGAACGGCCTTTGGGACAAAATTTGGAGCACGATAGCCTTTCAGGATGATTTCAACACCATTGCTGGCGCATCTTTTGGACATGTTGGCGAAACGCCCGGTCTTGGGGCCGAGATTACCGACAACCCTGGCTTTCCAAAACAATTCCAAGGCAAAACCATTCAAGATGATGGTCAATACGTTTCTGTGGCCGTTGTAAAAGGGGGCATTAAGAAACCCGCCCACCAGGTGGATGCCGTCACTGGCGCCACGATTACTTCAAATGGTGTGACAGAAATGCTGAACAGGGGG
>JAHEAS010000002.1:0-11949 GCA_024642645.1 Saprospirales bacterium
ACCCAGCGCTTTTGACTAACATCACCTCGCCATCTGGTGGCTCAAATGCCCTTGAATATCAGTGGGTTATAAGCTCGACTGGTACGCCGTACACCCCAACCAATCCAGATTGGGTTTTTGTTGCTGGCGCAAACATTGAGACATTTGACCCTGCCGTCATTTCACAGACAACCTATTATATCCGCCTAGCTCGCAGGCATGGTTGCCTAGTATTCGATGGCGTATCTAATATGATAACCGTTGCTATTTCTGACAACCTTGCTGCTACAGCAGTTGCCGACAGCGTGACTTGCTTCGGGGGGAATGATGGCTCAATCGACCTAAGTCCTACAGGTGGAACAACACCGTACACGTATGCTTGGTCTGGCGGGCTCGGTTCTTCGGCTGATCCGCAGAACGTCACATCAGGGAGTTACACCGTCACCGTGACGGATGCTAACGGCTGCACAACTACGACTTCAGCAACGGTAGGCGATGGTGACCAAATTACAATGACAGCTACTGCAACCGATGAAATTTGTGATGGTGCCGATAATGGAACGGCAACATTGACAAGTACAACTGGCGGACTGGCACCTTATTCAATTATTTGGAGCACGACACCTGCACAAACAACCTCGCAAATTGTTGACCTTCCATCAGCAACCTACACGGTTACAGTCACGGATGCTCAAGGATGCACAGCTACGACATCGGCCACGGTGAATGCTGGGCCAGCACTAGCAATTACACTTTTTTCTACCAATGTTATCTGTTTTGGAAAAAACCAAGGTTCCGCAATGGTCGATGACGTCGCAAATGGTTCTGGAACTTATACTTATCAATGGAATGACCCTGCTTCGCAAACCAGCCAAGGCATTGCCAACTTGTTCGCCGGTAGCTACACAGTTACCGTAAGCGATGACCAAGGTTGCGCTGGTTCTGCTACAGCAATTATTGCCGACGGCCCGCAAATAATTGTGAACCCATCCCATACAAATGCTACCTGCAATTACACCACAGACGGTTCGGCGACAGTAACGGTTTCGGGTGGCGTGTCACCTTATTCCTATTTATGGGATGATGTTGGTGCGCAAACAACAGCAACAGCCGATACACTTGCAGCGGGCATTTACCATGTAACTATTACGGATGCAGGTGGATGCACAACATCTTCAACAGTGACAGTGGAAGCGCCCATCCCTGCTGAAATCACCACGAGTGGCAGCGACGTAAGTTGTTTCAATGGACAGGATGGTGTTGTTTCGGTATCCGTTACAAACGGCAGCCCTGCCAACTACAATTACACTTGGGATGACCCCAATTCCTCAAATACTGCTTCGGTTTCGGGGCTTTCAGCAGGAACTTATGGTGTGACAGTAACGGACAACAACGGGTGTCTTGTGACAGCATCTGTTTCGATAACCCAGCCAACCCAATTAGTCATTTCAATGGCCTCAACCGATGCCACTTGCGGTAATGGCAGTGATGGTACAGCGACGGTGTCGGCTAGTGGAGGAACACCGGGGTATGATTATGCTTGGAGTTTACCAGCTAGCCCAAATGCACCAGCGTTGAGCAATGCTCCCGCTGGCAACTATTCGGTTACGGTGACAGACGCTAACAGTTGTTCAGCAGTTGGTTCTGTTAATATTGGTGCACCGCCAGTACTCACAGCGAATTTGACCATCTCAAATGTCACTTGCCATGGCTTGAACGATGGGCAAATGAGCGTTTTGGCTGGAGGAGGTGTTGGTCCATACACTTACGCATGGAATAGCCCAGGAACCCCAGTGGGTACATCCATCATTGGTCTTACCCCAGGGAATTATGGCGTAACTGTAACGGATGCGGTTGGATGTACAGCCTTGGCATCAGGTACTATTACCGAGCCAGCAATCCTGACGGTTTCCTTTCAAAAAAATGATGTGATTTGTGTAGATGCAACAAACGGCTCGGCGATAGCGATGCCAGCAGGTGGCACCGCGCCGTACTCTTACCTGTGGGCGGGTGGACAAACCACAGCAAATATTTCAAGCCTTGCTACTGGTTTTTACCAAGTAACGGTCATTGACAATCATCTATGTCAAGTGGCGGGGACAGTCCAAATTATTTCTACAACTACTTTGAGCCTGTCTACCACAACAGTTCCGGCCAACTGCTTTAACAGTAATGATGGCACTGCAAATGCAATCGTAACAGGTGGCACTGCGCCTATCACCTATTTGTGGAGCAATGGTGTGACTACTGCTGCGAACATTGGTGTTTATCCTGGAACTTATACCGTGACCATCTCGGATGGAGATGGCTGCGTTCTTAGCAAAGTTGCCATCGTGGCTTCACCCCCTCAGTTGACTGGGCCTGCCAGCTTGGTTTCAGCTGTAACTACCTACGGGGGAAGCAACGGTTCGATAAAAGTGACCCCAAGTGGTGGTGTATCACCGTACACTGTGCTTTGGAACAATGCTAGCACGGCAACAACACTCACTGGACTTGCCGCAGGCACTTACTCTGTCACTACCACGGATGCCCACAATTGCACGGTTTCTTCAACGATTACACTGGTCAACCCATCGAAAGTAGGCGACTATGTTTGGCATGACCTGAACCAAAACGGCATCCAGGAAACGGGTGAGCCAGGTTTGGACAGCGTGAAGTTGCACTTGATTGGAGCCACCAGTACAGGCGTACAAATCCATTTAACGACCTACTCAGACTCAACTGGTTTTTATGCTTTTGATGGTCTCGCCGCTGGCGTTTACCAAGTTAAAGTGGACCTGCCAGTTATCCATGTTTTCTCGCCGATGAACGTAGGAAGCGATTTCACGGACAGTGACATCAACCAGGCTGATAGCTCAACGGCAGTGTTTACCCTGGCTGTTAACCATTATGACAACTTTTGGGACGTCGGACTGATTGAGCTTGATGAGAAAATAAATATCGGAGACTTTGTTTGGCAAGATGCCGACCATGATGGTATTCAGGATATTCAAGAGCAGGGTATTCCTAACTACACTGTTCGCTTGTACAGTATGCCATCTAATACTTTGGTAGCCACCAGAACAACCAATGCGATTGGCAAATACCTCTTCACGGACGTTTACCCTGGTTTGTACCAGGTAGAATTCCTATTGGGTAATTTACCGAACGGCAGCGTTTATTCTACGCCTAACCAAGGCTCGAACGATAATATTGATAGCGACCCTGACCCAGCGACGGGCAGGACGGCTACTTTCCAGGTTTTTCCATACACAGTGGACAACCTAACGATTGATGCTGGGGTGTTCAAGGAATGTGATAACGTAACTGATGGCGGCTTGGTTGGATACAACGAGAACCTATGTGGTAATGGCGCAGACCCAGCTGAAATCATCAACTTGACTTCGCCTTCTGGTGGCTTCGGCGTGCTGCAGTACTTGTGGTTGAAGAGTACCGTGCCTGTTTACAACGGCCCTGGTGATCCAAACTGGATGATGATTCAAAACTCAAACAGCGCAAATTATAACCCAGGCCCAATTAACCAGACAACTTATTATATCCGTTGCGCTCGCCGGGCAGGTTGCCCTGATTATCCTGGAGAGAGTAACATCGTTTCCAAAACCATCACGCCAAATCCACTTGCACAAATTATCGACCATCCAAATATCATTTGTAAGAATGTCGGTGGGCGATTCGAAGCTGCAATTGCGGGAGGAGGTGCTACTTATGCTTGGGATTTTGGTGCTGACGCAACGCCAGCGACGGCTGCTTCCAGGGTAGTTAATCCGGTATCATGGTCAACGGAAGGTATCAAGACCGTTTCGCTCACTGTGACTCGTTTCGGCTGTTCAGTTACCGTGAATGTTGCTGTAGCTGTAAACACCTGCGGCAGTCCGATAATTATTATTTTCGATGACATTTTTGCTGAATTGAATGGCCAAGCAGTTAACCTGCGCTGGCATGCAACAGGTTTTGAACCTAACAACACTGTTTTCAGGGTGCAGCGCTCAGAGAACGGGAATGATTTTGAAAACCTGAATGCCATGGCTGGCACAGACTGCGACGCAGACGGCATTTTCCACTTCATAGATAACAGTCCGAAGTTGGGAGAAAATTTTTACCGCATCGAATATCGCCAGTCTGGCGAGAACGCAAGCCAAGGCTTGTCCAATACCACAAGTATTTTCAACAAGCCAGCTGGGGTACTTCCTATACAGCTCTACCCTAATCCAACCTCAGGAATGGTAACCGTGGAGTTCGTCAAGCTATCCTCCAATTCATCGACCATACAGGTTAACGATGCCTATGGCCGAGTGATATTTGAGTCGCAAGTGCCGGAAATGACCGAGAAAACCGAACTTGATTTGAGCCAACTTCCGCTTGGTTTGTACTGGGTTCGTATCACCTCGGAGAACGTTCGGGAGCAGGTGGTAAAAGTTGTAAAATCGGAATAAAAAAGTATTGTTGGATTGCTGATTTGTTGGAATGTTTGCACCAAACGAACACCAATTCAGCAGGGTGGCAATTTGGCAATAGACCAACAATCTCCATAGTTTTTTCAATACATAGTTATCAATAATTGGCGGGCCGTCATTTTTGACGGCCCTCTTTTTGTGAAAATTTCGATTTTTGAAAAAACGGAGTAACTTTGTGGAGCTTATTTTCTTCCCATTTTTTGACAAATTATGACCCGAAGGTGCGAGGAGTTGTCCCTTTTCCAACTTCCCACCCAATCCAATAAAATTTAAGATTTTGAAAAAAAGAGTTCTCATCACCGGCGCAGCTGGTTTCATTGGTTCACATCTCTGCGACCGAATGTTGGCCGAAGGCCACCACGTCATTGGCATGGATAACCTGCTCACGGGCAGTTTGGAAAACATCGAACACCTTTTCCCAAGGGAAGATTTCGAGTTTTATCACCACGACATCACCAAGTTCGTGCATGTGCCCGGTGAGATTGACTATATCCTGCATTTTGCCAGTCCAGCTAGCCCCATTGATTACCTGCAAATGCCCATCCAGACCTTGAAGGTTGGTGCACTTGGTACGCACAATATGCTCGGCGTGGCCAAGGCAAAAGGCGCACGTATCCTCGTGGCTTCAACGTCAGAGGTGTATGGCGACCCGCTTGTTCATCCGCAAGTGGAAGAATATTGGGGGAATGTGAACCCAGTCGGCCCACGTGGGGTATATGATGAGGCGAAGCGCTTCCTGGAGGCCATCACGATGGGCTACCATACTTTTCATAAAGTAGAAACCCGTATCGTCCGAATTTTTAACACCTATGGTCCACGCATGCGGGTCGAAGACGGACGTGTACTCCCGGCGTTTTTCTCCCAAGCCATTCGTGGGGAAGGTTTGACTGTGTTTGGAGATGGTTTGCAAACACGGAGTTTCTGCTATGTGGACGACCTCGTGGACGGTATTTACCGCCTCCTTCTGAGCGACTACGACCAGCCGATGAATATCGGCAATCCACAAGAAATAACGATGATGCAGTTTGCGCATGAGATTCTCGACTTGGTAAAGAATCCGAAAGCGCATATCATCCACAAACCGCTGCCAACGGATGACCCAAAGCAGCGCAAACCTGACATCACAAAGGCCACCAACATACTCGGCTGGGCACCGAAGTTCAATCGGGAGGAAGGGCTGAAGATTACCTATGAGTATTTCAAAAAGGCAGTAAAGGTTTAATTGATAATTCTCCATTTTATATGAAACGTATTCTTATCACCGGTGGTGCTGGCTTTATTGGCTCTCATGTTGTTCGTTTATTCGTCAATAAATATCCTGATTACCACATTGTCAACCTTGATAAATTGACTTATGCGGGTAATTTGGAGAACCTGAAAGACGTAGAGTCAAAGCCGAATTATTCCTTCGTAAAAGGCGATATAACGGACGTTCCCGCTATGCTGGAGTTGTTCCAAAAATATGATTTCGATGGCGTCATTCACCTCGCTGCCGAGTCGCATGTGGACCGTTCCATCACCAATCCATTGGAATTCATCGAGACCAATGTCATGGGCACAATGAACTTGCTGAACGCTGCAAAAACGGTTTGGAAAGGCAGGGAAGAAGGTCGGGTTTTTTACCATGTTTCCACCGATGAAGTTTATGGCTCACTTGGCGATGAGGGCTTTTTTGTGGAAACTACGCCCTACGACCCCCGCTCACCTTACTCTGCTTCCAAAGCAAGTAGCGACCACTTGGTGCGAGCATATCACCATACTTACGGTCTACCTGTTTTGATTTCCAATTGCTCCAACAACTATGGCCCGAACCACTTCCCGGAGAAGCTGATTCCTTTGGTCATCAACAATATCAAGCACAGCAAGCCGCTGCCGATTTATGGCGACGGGAAATACACCCGTGACTGGCTCTGGGTAATTGACCATGCCGAGGCAATTGACGTGATTTTTCACAAAGGGAAAAATGGCGAGACCTACAATATCGGTGGGAACAATGAGCGGAAAAACATTGAGTTGGTGCACACCCTCTGCGACATCATGGATGAATTGCTTGGACGAGCGGCTGGCACTAGCCGTGGCCTCATCACCTACGTGAAAGACCGTCCCGGTCACGACCGCCGGTACGCCATTGATGCCACTAAACTTAAAAACGAACTTGGCTGGCAACCAACCATTCAGCCAGAAGAAGGACTCCGCCTAACGGCAAAATGGTACCTCGAAAATGAGGACTGGCTGGAGCATGTGACTTCAGGGGCATATCAAGGATATTATGAAATGCAGTATGAATCCTAGGATAGGTTTCTGCAAAAAAAACAGGGCTGTGCGGTATTTCTGCGCAGCCCTGTTCTTTTTTACCCCCCTTTCAATTATTGAGGCAAGTCAAAGCGTGAATGATTGATTTTGCAAAATGAAGTTAAAACCTCGATGACTTCAATTCTACATCCGCTTCGTCCCAAGCCTCCCGGTATTTTGCCAATGCAGCTTTTGCCTCGGTCTCCCGTCCCTGTGCTTTTAAGCATTGGTAAAGTCCAAAAAGGGACCAGCCGTTGTTGCGGTTCCAAGCAAGGTCTTCCCGGTAAGACTTCTCTGCTTTTTGGGCTTGCCCAGCTTCCAAATAGATGGCACCTAAAATTTGCCGCACCGGATGATGCCAGTTCGCAGGTTCGTTGTAAGGGAGGTCATCCTCAGCAACAACGGCCCGTTCGAGCGCTTCAATGGCCGCTGGATAATTGCCCTTGGCAGCAAACAACTCGCCCTTGACGATGTCGTTGGTAATGATGGTCAAATCCTGAAACAGGGCGAGTTGGGTACTGTCCTCTTTGCCCAATGGTTGCCCTTTTTTGTCCTCCTCCATTTTTTCACGCATTGTTTTCAAAAACGAAGCAGAAAGCGTATCCAGGGCAGCTAGCTCGGCTTCTGCCTTTTCCATTAGCCCTTTGCGGGTGAAGGCGATGCCCCTTGCATAGTGCCATATCAACCGCAGCCGTTGTAAATCTTCCGCTGGGGCAGGGGTGGTGAGTATATCGTTCCATTTACCAAATCGCACATATGCCTCCAAGGGCACTGCAAGGAATGTTTGCAGGTATTCCATCTTACTGGCCATTTCCACTGGTGTTCGCCGTACTACCTTCTCAGCGGCATCAATCGCCACTTTACTTTTGCCTTCAAAGGTTGCTGCCGACCAGAGGAAGTGGATATTGTGGGGATAATAACCCAGCGGATATTCACCCTGGGCCTGACAGGCGGAGATGTATTCCTCGTCCCGCTGTATGGCCAATCGGTTGCAATCTTCAGCATCGGCGTAGCGCCCAACCCGAATGTAGATATGCGACGGCATGTGCACCAAATGCCCCGATGCAGGTACCAATGAACCCAGCACATCGGCACTTGCCATTCCCCGGTCTGGCGTCTTGGATGCCTCCACAATATGGATATAGAGGTGGTGCGCTCCCGGGTGGTTCCAATCGGCAGCAATTACTCGCTCCAGCGCCTTTATGGCATCCGCTATGCCCGGCTTGGGCGTGCCATCCTTTTCATAATAATCCCAGGGCATGGTGTTCATCACCGCATCTGCGTAGAGCGTTTGCACTTCGTTGTCGTTGGGGTATTGCTGCGCAAGAGCCAGCATGGCAGCGGCATAAACCTTATTGAGCGAATCCCGATTGACAGCAGTAGAATCTGCAAAGCGGGTAGCCAATGCCTCCACCAAATCCTGCTCATTCTGGCTGGTCAAGTGGCGGAGTTCCATCGCCCTCTGAATCGCTTCGTAAGCTGCCTGTTCCCGCTTCATGTCGGGTTTGGGGTCGTTGATATTCGGCCCCAGGGCAAGGGCTTTCCCCCAATAGCCCATTACGAAATTACTGTCCAATCGAGTGGCTTCTGAAAACGCCCGGTGCGCCTCGCCGAGATTGAAGCCATAAATTAGTTTCACCCCTTGGTCAAAATAACGTGCTGCCAATTCAGAAGTGGTTTTTACTGCGAAATGGTACTTGCCCATGTCCTCAAAAAGCGGGGCGGTCCCTTTCGTTGAATCGTACTCACTCAAATCAAACAAGGAACCTGAGCCACATAAGGCATTGCTAGAAAATGAGCCAGTGCTGGTTTGTATCGGCTTCGCCTTTTTCACGGTGAAAAGCCCAGTACTCAATAGGCAGGCGGACAACAACATAATTGGCAAGAGGAACCGGAAAGAACGAAGATTCGTAGTTTGCTTTTTCATTTGACGAAGATTGATGGTGGATGATGGAATAGGCGTTGTGTTCTTTGATGTACGCTAAGGTATTCTGTTTTTCTGAATTTCTGTAAATGTGTAAATACGTTTATGGCCATCGGAAAAGGGATGCACCAGCGTTTGAATACAACACCAAATGTTGGAAACCCAAAGCAATTGAGGAAGCATCAAAAGTAGCTTCCATCAGGACCTGTTTTTTGACAAATTCGGCACAACGGAGTGGCTGGCAAAAGTCATTAGGCTGATTTGAACAATCGTCCATTAAATTGCTTAATATGGTATACTAATATAGTTCACTTTAAAAATTGATAAGAATGACAATTCAATTTAACACAGGCCGGAATGTGAATGGAAATGAAGCATTGGCCGCAACTTTTATTGCCCTGATTTCTGATGAATTAAAGCGGTTCAGCCGCCAGATTACAAGGGTAGAGGTGCATCTTTCGGATGAGGATGGCAATAAAGCCAGTGAAAATGACAAACGCTGCATTCTGGAAGCTCGGCTTGATGGATTAGACCCAATTGTTGCGACTAACCTTGCAAATACATATGAACTTGCAGTGGCAGGTGCAACTAAAAAAATGAAATCGTCTCTTGACAAGGTGACTAGTCGGTTGAGTAACCATTAAAAAAGACAGTTTGCATTTGCACATAGTATCGGTGTTGTTTCAGGTGACGCCGATACTTCTAACATTTCTGGAGAAATTCAAAGCAAAAAGCATCAAATCAACATGGCATTTATTGACTATTATAAAATACTAGGGGTTGAAAAAAACGCATCTGAAGGAGAAATAAAAAAGGCCTATCGGAAAATGGCCCGAAAATATCACCCAGACTTAAACCCAAATGACAAGGTTGCAGAACAAAAATTTAAGGAAGCTAACGAGGCAAATGAGGTGTTATCCAATGCCGAAAACCGCAAGAAATACGACAAATATGGCAAAGACTGGCAACATGCTGAGGCATTCGAACGGGCCAACCAACAGCAAGGCCAGCGGCAACAAAACCAATATTCAACTGAGGGTTTTTCGGATGGTGAGGACTTTTCCGATTTCTTTCAATCCATGTTTCGTGGCGGTGCTTCAAAGGGGCGTGGAAGAAGTGTGAAATTCCGAGGTCAGGATTATAATGCTGAATTAAACCTCGATATAAAAGAAGCATATACTACACATAAGCGCACCCTAAATGTGGATGGCAAGAACATCCGAATCACTATACCTGCGGGCATTCAGGATGGTAAAGTCATCCGTATAAAAGGCCAAGGTGGTGCTGGTGTAAATGGCGGGCCAAATGGTGATTTAATTATTAGGTTTGTTATTGAAAACAACACGAATTTTAAGTTAGACAATGACAACTTATATGCTACGGTAGATTTGGATTTATATACCGCCATATTAGGCGGAGAAATAACTGTAGATACTTTCGATGGGATGGTAAAATTCAAAGTAAAACCTGAAACGCAGAATGGCACCAAGTTGAAACTCAAAGGAAAGGGCTTCCCCATTTATAAAAAAGAAGGTCAGTTTGGAGATTTATACATCACATTTCAGCTTAAAATACCTGCCAATCTCACCGAAAAAGAAAAAGAACTATTTACTGAACTCTCAAATTTAAGGTCATTATGAGCAATGTAGATAACTATATCGAAATCAGTCTTGTATGTCAGCAGTATGAAATTGAAATGTCATTTATTGACGACTTAAGCGAATATGGGTTAATAGAAATCAGTACCATCGAACAAGCTCATTTCATTCATCATGACAGGATTAGTGACCTTGAAAAAATTCTTCGATTGCACCGGGATTTGGATATCAATATAGAAGGGATTTCTTCGGTACTGCTCTTGTTGCAGAAGATAGATAGGCTTCAAGCGGAGTTGAATGCAGTTCACAACAGGTTGCAGTTATATGAGGGTAGGGAAGATTGAGGTTGTTCGATTATTATCCCCCGCTGTGTCAAGTATATTTGAATCATAAAAATCAATTGCTCTTTCAATTGGCCACATGACAAATTTGGTGTTATGCAATTTTTAGTACATCCCTCCTTTCTCCCACTTCATTTCCGTTACTTTGCCACGAAATAGCTTGCGAGCGGCTGACTTGAGTAGTTTTTTGTCGCTCAATTCGGTCACCCGCTCACTCGCTAGCCCGATAAAAATGCCAACCACCACCCTCAACATACCCATCTTAGTGTTGCCGACCAAACTCGATGGTCAAGCGGCCTTTCAGGTTCAGCCTGTGTTCTTCTCTGCACCGGTAGGGGTGCATCGCAGGTACAGCGAAGCTTTGTCCCTTTTCAAAAAACAGGTAAAACGCCGCTACACTGGCTACACCTTCACCCGACTTGGAGCAGAACAATTGCTTTGGTACAAGTTTGGGCCAGAAGTAAAACTGAGTCAGTACATGTTGGAATTCAGCATTGGCAGCCATTTTATCAAAGGGCGATTTAGTGTAGCCAGCTTTGAGTGGCAAGGGTTGACATACGCCAGTCTTCCGAACTTTGACTCGTTCATGTTTATCGTTCAACACAACGAAAAAGGTAAAGCAGACCTGAAAGCGGAGACCGAACGAGTGGTGCGGGAACTTTTGCGCAGCAGAAAACAGATGGATGGTAGCGAGTTTGATGCCGAAGCCTATTATGCTGAAAAAAAGGAGTTTGTTACGACGGTACAAGTTGATGCCAAATACCTTGAAGCAAATTTTAGTTTTGAAAAGGGCGGGATGGATGGCATCATGGCTGCTTTTAGATTGCAAGAACAATTTGATGGAGGGGAGGAAATCGAGAAAGTGGCCACTGATCTAGGCGCCCAGTATCCAGAGGAACTGAACCGAGCTTGGCAGCAAGAACCCTTGGTGGAACAGTTGTACCAGTTGATTTTTAGCAATAAATGGTTACGGGAAAGTGACCGGGAGATGCAAAGCCACCCAGCCGCTGGCAGGATGGGGGCCAACAATCCGTTGGTCCTTGTTGGGCCGGAAGGTGTGGGCAAGCACACGGTCATCCACGAAGTGGTTTATCGATACATGGCCAGTGTCACAAAAAATTCGGATGACGACTGGCAGCGGCAATACTTTTGGCACTTAAACCCCAGCAGGGTTATTGCTGGAATGAGCATTGTGGGACATTGGGAAAAGCGCTTCGAGGCCATTTTGCAATACGTGCAGTCACCGCCACGCCGGGAGTATTTCCCAGACAAACTGTTGGTGGATAATCCCGTGGCTTTGTTGCGCATCGGAAAGTCCAAAGGGAGCGACTTGTGCCTTGCCACGGTGCTAAAACCTTTTT
>JAHEAS010000002.1:11959-20568 GCA_024642645.1 Saprospirales bacterium
GAAAAAAGAAAAATACAGCTTGTGCTATTGGCCACCCCTGAGGAGTGGAAAATCGTGCAGGAGGGCGACCGCAGCTTCGCCGACTTGTTTCAGGTGCTGCGAGTGCCTGAGCCGGACGTGCCTACCGCTGTCAAAATTGTCTTGCA
This sequence comes from Saprospirales bacterium, assembly GCA_024642645.1. Lineage (GTDB taxonomy): Bacteria > Bacteroidota > Bacteroidia > Chitinophagales > Saprospiraceae > UBA6168. The sequence continues at coordinate 12,106 of JAHEAS010000002.1, forward strand.
AAATCGCAGCCTGCTGGAACTTCAAACCGCCAGCTCCATCACAGTACCCGCCATCACGCAGCTGTTTTCCATTCAACGCAACTATCTGAAAAACAAGGCATTGCCTGGTTCAGTGATGCGGTTGCTCACGCAATTGACCACGAAATACAGCCACACAGTAATTGATGCGCCACAAGTACGAGAGGAGTTCAAGTCTTTTAGTGGGATGCAAGAGCAGATTTTCGAAGAGCAATCACCCATAGAAAAAGATGAACTGCGGAGCATGCTGCAACAGGAGTTGGTGGGTCAATCAAGCGCTGTAGATGCGCTATCTGGGGTCATTCACCTCATAAAAGCCCGCCTCACCGACCGTAACCGTCCGCTGGCCTCATTCCTGTTCATTGGCCCGACGGGCGTCGGAAAAACCCATGCTGCCAAGCTCCTCAGCAAGACCATTCTCGGCAGCGATACGAAGCTGATGCGCTTCGATATGAACGAATACATCGACGGCGGGGCGCTGCACCGGCTCATTGGCGACAGCCAAAATCCAGAAGGGCAACTAACTGGAAAGGTCCGCTATCAGCCTTTCGGGGTGTTATTGCTCGATGAAATCGAAAAGGCTCATCCCAGCATCCACGACCTGCTACTCCAGGTGCTCGATGACGCCCGACTAACGGATAGCCTGGGCCGGACGGTTGACTTTTCCAACACCATCATTGTCATGACCTCCAACCTCGGCGCTCGGGAGGCTGATTCACAAATTGGTTATGCGAGTAAGAGCAAGGATGCAGGAGCTGTTTACCGCAAGGCCGTCGAGCAGGCTTTCCGACCAGAATTGGTCAACAGAATTGAACAGATTGTCGTGTTCAATCCCTTGGAATTCAAGGAAATACAAAAAATTGCACAGCTTCAAATTCGGGAACTGCTGCAACGGGATGGTTTCGTACGGCGTACCACCATCGTCAATGTTTCAGAAGGGGCACTGGACTGGGTGGCCCGGCGTGGCTTCGATGCAAAAATGGGCGGACGGGCCCTCAAGCGGCAAATCGAGCGAGACCTAACATTACTTTCGGCCGAACAGCTTATCAAGTCAACGTCAGAAACGCCAGTTATTCTGGATATTTTGTTTGAAAATGACCAGCTAGTACCTCAAATAACGCCCATTGATTTGGCTGCTCCGCTTACTGGCCCTTGGCTACCTGAAATACCCGAGGAGCACACCGCTGTTCGTTTTTTCAACAAACTGCTGCACCGCTTGGAAAAAGTGGAAAAAGAAGTGGCCAGTTTCGAGCGGCGGCAAGAGCGGCAGGGCCGGCTTTACAATGTGGCCGGACAGGACGCCGATTGGAAGCACTACGATTTTAAAAACAAGGTGGCCAGCTTAAAAGAGAGCCTTCAGTTTAAGGCATTGCGGCTGCGGGAGCGCCGATTGACCATGACCCCTGCTGTGCCACTGCGGCTAAAAAGGGTTTATCTCAATGAATTTGATGAGACGGGCAAGGCCCGAAAAGAAGCGCTTCGTGACAAACATTTTCAAGAAGAAGCCATGAAAACACTGCGGGAGGAATACCGCCATCAAAGCCCTGAGTTCGATAGTTTTGAGACGGATTATTTAGTCAGCTACTTCGACCTCACGTTTTTGGAAAGCATGTTGAAAGGTTTTTTGATACAAAAAACAGAAAAAGTCGTACTGCGATTTTCTTCGACCGTGACGAATGCTGGGGTATCGGAAATTGAATTCCTGGTCAATCAATACAGCTTACTGCTATCTTCGATGGATATTGCCCACGTTATTCAACCCGACTTAAAAAGCATAGAAGCAGAAGAGCACAGTCTTGGAGCCCTGCTGGCTGGAGAAGCTGGTTTGCACTTGTTTTACGTCAATAACGGAACTCCTGTTCCGATTCGGCTTTCGCTGGAAAAAGATGGGGTGCTGCTACCATCGCCGCCGCTTGTTATCCGTATTTACGATGGGAAAGATACCCAAGTTGACCTTCGGACAGGCTACACTAACACTTTTACCATGACGCCTGACGAGATGAAGCTCTTGTTGTTCGGGGGGATGATTGACCACTGACTCCTAAAGGGGAACCTACAGGTTTAAGTGTTAGGGTCTTGGAAAGTTTCTGGGAAATATCTCCGTCAGTACCATCTATAGGTTCCCCTTTAGGGGGTCAGGGTAAAAAAACTTATTTAAATCCGCCTTGTTGTTTAGACAAAATCTACATTTGCGGACTTTTTGAAATTATGGCTACCATCAAATTTACATTCGAAGATAAAACCATTGCTCCTGTCACGGTCAATGACGTCCCGGCTGACATTTCCATTTTGGAAGTCACTGAAGAGCACGATATTCACCTAAACCATAACTGCGGTGGGGTTTGCGCCTGTAGCACTTGCCATGTTTATGTAAATAGCGGTGATGACTTTTTGGAAGAAATCACAGACAAAGAAGAAGACTTCGTGGACAGGGCCATCAACCCCCGTTTGGAGTCTAGGCTTGGCTGTCAGTGCGTTATTTTGGATAAAAATGCCGTGATTGAAGTCGAAATACCAGACCAGAAACGCATCATTGGGCACGAGCACTAAGTCAGTTTTCAGTCCAAAGCAGAATGGACGCTCTAACCACTTATTATTAATAATTATGGCATTCAAAGACATAGAAGACCTCCCAATCTACTGGAATGACCACGAGGACGTGGCCATGCGGTTGTATGAAAAATTTGGAGAAGAATTTAACGAGGGCAAAATTTACCGCATTCGTTTCACGGAGCTGATTGATTGGGTGCTGGAAATCCCTAACTTCGCCGGGACACGTGAAGATTGTAGCGAAGGCCACCTCGAACAAATCCAAGCAAAATGGGTGTACGAGTGGCGGGACAATAATAAATAATTCAAGTTGCGGATAATTTAAGACTTGAGCTGGTTAATGGAGTTTATGAGGTTGATAAGGGTTGATTTTACCCCCAAGCTGCTAAATATCAACCTTTATCAACTAAATCAACCCTTATCAACCAGCATCCGCAACTTAGGTTAAATAGTTACGATTTACGATTTTGGATTTACGATTGAGGCAATACATCAAATTTCTTCTATTCGCTGGTTCAAATAAGGGTTGAAGTATTGCCGAAGCACCTCCCCAGAATCGTAAATCGTAAATGCAAAATCGTAAATCCATAAAGTGCTTCCTCCTGACAGCAACGAACGATTCCACCTTGCCGGCAACGTCCTCAGCCGGTTCAAAGACATCCATACCTTTATTTTCGACGTGGACGGGGTACTCACCAACGGCAATGTGTTGGTGACAGAAAATGGCGAACTGCTCCGATCCATGAGTGTTCGTGATGGCCAGGCGCTCCGCATGGCGGTGGACGAGGGTTTTAGGATATTGATATTGACCAAGGGCAAATCAGCGGGTGTCACCATCCGCCTTCGAGAGTTGGGCATTCAGGACATCATTACCAATTTACCTAAAAAACTAAAAGCCTACGAGGAGTTCCTAGATGCCTACGAACTGGATGAAGAGGGCATCCTTTACATGGGAGATGACTTGCCTGACTACGAGGTAATGCGAAGAGTAGGGCTGCCTACCTGCCCCAACGATGCTGTCCCGGAAATTCGGGAAATTTGCCATTACATTTCCCCACTCAAGGGCGGCGAGGGCTGTGTTCGGGACGTGATTGAAAAGGTGATGAAGCTGAATGGCGTGTGGAAGGTCTAATGCAAGAGGGGCATTTACTGCAGTAATTTCGGCATTTTGATGAAGATACTTTCCTTTTTCAAGTTGGTGCGTTTCCCTAACCTAGTCATTGTTGTGCTCACGCAATATTTGTTGCAATACCTCGTGCTGGTGCCTGCGCTTCGGGAGGCTAGTCTATCTCCGATTTTAGATGCTTTTCATTTCTTTTTGTTGGTGCTCCCCACCGTTTTGATTGCAGCAGGTGGCTATCTCATCAACGACTTGTTGGATTACGAGAGTGACCTGATTAACAAGCCAGATAGTGTGTTCGTGAACCGGGTTTTTCCTAAAAGAATGGTGGAAGCTTTTTATTACACCATCTTTTTGGTAGGCTTTGCAATTGCTTGGTATTTAGCGGTTTATGTTAAAAGATTGGTGCTTGTTCAACTTTATCCTGCTGCTTTTTTACTACTTTATTTTTATTCTAAAAAGTTAAAAAAAATACCGCTATGGGGCAATGTTACGGTGGCTGTTTTCTGTGCCTTCGCCGCGGGGGTGGTACTGTTTGTAGAGCGTCAAAGCTTTACCCAAATGGCCGACAAGGGTGGGGTAGTGACGGTGCTTTTTGGTGGGTATCTGTGGTTCGCTTTCCTTTCCACGCTTCTACGTGAAATCGTCAAAGACATCGAAGACATGGAAGGCGATGCCCAGCTTGGTCTTCAAACTTTGCCACTGCGATTTGGGGTAAACACTGCGAAAAAATCGGGCATCCTAATAGGGGTGACACTACTGTTTTCGCTTGTTTTGTTTATGAGCTGGCTTTGGCAATGGCATGAGTTTTTAAGTGTGTTTTTTACATTTTTTGGGGTGACTTTACCCCTTTGTTACACCTTAATTTTATTACAAAAATCTAAGTCCAAAGCAGACTTCACAAGGGTCAGTTTTTTATCAAAAATGATAATGCTGAGCGGATTGGTGTTGCTCTTAGTTTGTAAATTCGTCTAAAACGCAAACAATGTCAAAAATAATTGAATTTGCAGGAGTGATGGATGCAGTAGAAGGCTATCCCAAGAATGGAGCAGTTGTATTTCCTTTTGACCTCAAAGAGACTTTTGGCAAGAAATCAGTCAAAGCTAAAATCACATACGACGGTATCGAATACCGTGGCTTGCTAAAAAGCATGGGCGGCGATTGTGTTTGGTGCTTAATTCGGAAGGATATTCGGGAGCAATTGGGAAAGAACCCTGGCGACTACATCCAAGTTACTGTTCAAGAAGATACCGAAGAACGGGTAGTGACTGTTCCGCCTGATTTTCAGCAGGTTATGGAGGAGAACCCTTTGATGAAACCGATTTTTGAAAATTTTTCTTACACCTGCCGCAAAGAATACGTCAATTGGATAAATGAGGCTAAACGCCCAGAAACACGACAAAATCGGCTTCGAAAATCGGTGGAGATGATTTTAGCGGGTAAAAAAGAACCAAGATAATTTTACGGCAAACCAACCATAATTACCGTGATTGCGTCTATTGGTCTGAGTTTTCACCTAACTGATTGATAAAGAAGGAATTTTTGGCACGTTTTTTAAAAAGTATAGGACAGAATCAAACATTACAAAACGAGTTAACGTTAACCAGAAGAACCTAAGAATTATGTTTCATACAATTAGTGAGAGTAAATGACGCAGCGGCTATTTCATCGAAGTAGCCGCCTTTTTTTTTCCGTTTTGTTACCTGAAATCAGCTTATGCATCCATTCTCACTATTTTTGGCGTAAAAGTCCCAATCACCTCCACCAAGTCCTTTTGAAAATCCATTACTTTTTTGATGTCTTTGTAAGCCATTGGTGCTTCGTCCAAGCCCCCGCCGTATAGTTCCACGCCATTAGCTTTTAGCACTTTTTTCAGTTCATGCACGGTAAATGAATTCTTTGCTTTTGTTCGAGAAAACAACCGACCAGCGCCGTGCGAAGCCGAGTCAATGGACAGCGGGCTACCTTTACCTCGTACAATAAAACCAGGATGCACCATCGAGCCAGGGATAATACCAAGCACACCGCTCCCAGCTGGCGTAGCGCCTTTACGGTGAACGATTACATCCCTTCCATCTCCAAGTTTCTCTTTCCAAGCAAAATTGTGGTGGTTTTCGACCATAAAAAGCGGTTGTTCACCAAGCGCCTTTGCCATTCGTGTGTGTATGTGGTGATGGCAAACTGAGGCGTAATCTCCTGCAAGTGTCATAGCTAGCCAATACTCCTGACCAGCTTCCGAGGCGAGGTCGAGCCATGCGAGGTGTTTGGCTTCTTTTGGCAATGGCGTGGTTTTCATGGCGATGTCTGTGTAGTGCTTTGCAATGGTGGCGCCCAAGCCCCTCGAACCAGAGTGCGAAAGCACTGCAAGGTATTGCCCCATTTCCACCCCAAATTCGTTCTTTTCGTCCGAGATTTCCACAATGCCAAATTCCACGAAGTGATTACCCGAACCTGATGAACCAACTTGCCTAAAAGCCTTGTCCTTCAAGGGTTTCAGGGGCGGTATTTCTGCGAATTCAGTCCGCTCAAAGATGGCATCGTCCATCGGCTTTTTCAGTTCTTGGTAGCCGAACGCTGTATTTTCGTTCAAGATTAGGCCCAGCTTTGCACGGTTTTTTTCCAAAAAATCTGGCTTGAGGTCATAAAAAGTGAGGCACATCCGGCAGCCGATATCCACTCCAACGCCGTAGGGGATAACGGCATTTTCTGTTGCCAGCACCCCACCAATGGGCAGGCCATAACCTTGGTGAGCATCTGGCATCAGCGCAGCCTCGACTGTGATGGGTAGGCGCATAGCCACGTCCATTTGGTCAACTGCTCCTTTTTCAATCCCTTCAAGTCCGTAAGTCTTGTAGTGTTTGGGAATAGCGTTCAGCTGGATTTCAGCGATTTGAGTCGAGGGTTGCTCCACGAGCTCAAATACAATTCGTCCAAGCACCTCATCGCCTGCGTAGCTTTCGGGGTTCTCCAATACGGCCAGGAGCATAGCCATCACCTTGTCTTTTTTCTCTTTTTTGAAATGCTGGTGAACAACGTTGATGGCCATGCCGATGGCACGCCCCTCTGGGTAACCAAGTTTGATGAGTTCTTTTCCTGAAATTTTGATTTTTGCCATAATGTTGACCGGAATTCTATTCCGAAAATTACTACCCCTGAAAGGATTTCCGGGGTACTGCTGCCAAACCGCCTTGCCCGAAAATTAGTTCACCTGAACCGAAACTCTATAGTTCTGTTTACGATTTCTACCTTAGCAACCAACAAACTTCCTTTTACAATGTCCTACAAAAGTTTACGAGACTGCGTCAATGACCTGGAAAAGAACGGCCACTTGCTCCGCATCAAATTTGAAACAGACCCCAACCTCGAAATGGCTGAAATCCATCGCCGGGTTTACGACGTCCAAGGCCCTGCCATTTTGTTTGAAAAAGTAAAGGGAAGCCCTTTTCAAGCAGTCTCTAATTTGTACGGCACAACTGAGCGCACTGCCTTCATTTTTCGGAATACACTGGACAAAGTGCGCCGTGTGATGGAACTCAAAGCCGACCCGATGCGTGCGCTCAAGCAGCCAATGAGATACCTTGGCGCACCTTTTACGGCATTGACAGCATTGCCAAAAAAAAGTTGGTCGGCCCCTGTGATGTATGGTAAAACGACCGTTGACCAGCTGCCTCAAATTAAGTCCTGGCCTATGGACGGAGGTGCATTTATCACACTGCCGCAAGTGCTCACCTTGCCACCTAATGATACGAATATCATGCACACCAACATTGGGATGTATCGTATCCAACTATCTGGAAATGAGTACATTACCAACAAAGAAATTGGCCTGCATTACCAGTTGCACCGTGGCATTGGCATTCACCACACACAGTACAACCAAAGCGACGAGCCTTTTCGCTGCGCTATTTTCGTTGGTGGGCCACCATCGCATGCATTTGCAGCTATCATGCCGATGCCAGAGGGTTTGAGTGAGTTGACTTTTGCAGGATTACTCGGAGGGAGACGCTTTCGTTACAAAAGGGCGGATGGGCATGTGATTTCAGCCGACGCAGATTTTGTCATCACTGGTAAAATTCGCAAAGATTTGAAAAAGCCGGAAGGCCCATTTGGTGACCACCTCGGCTATTACTCGCTTACCCATGATTTTCCAGTGATGGAAGTGGAAAACGTTTTTCATAGGAAGGATGCAATCTGGCATTTTACCGTCGTCGGAAGACCGCCTCAAGAGGATTCGTCTTTTGGCTGGTTAATCCATCAAATCGTGGAGCCGCTCACTGCTGGTGAGTTTCCTGGTATCCGGGAGGTTCATGCGGTGGATGCGTCTGGCGTTCACCCATTGTTGTTGGCCATTGGTAGCGAGCGCTACATGCCTTTTAGAGAACCAAAACCAGAGGAGATTTTGACGCAAGCAAACCATTTGCTTGGTAAAGGACAAACTACGCTGGCCAAGTTTCTGATAATTGCCAATGGTGATGATGACCCGAAGTTGGATACGCATGATATTCCTAATTTTTTCAGGCATGTGTTGGAACGGATTGACTTGGGGCGTGACCTTCATTTTCAGACTAAAACCACGATGGACACACTTGACTATTCAGGTTCAGGTTGGAACGAGGGCAGCAAGGTGGTCATCGCTTGTTGCGGAGCAAAAAGAAGGGAACTAAGGTCAGAACTGCCGCCGAATTTCGTGTTACCGTTTGGTTTTTCAAATCCTGTCTTCGTGCAGCCCGGTATTCTTGCTGTGCAATCGCCAAAGTTCGAGGCGTATTCGGGAG
>JAHEAS010000300.1 GCA_024642645.1 Saprospirales bacterium
CTGAGAAGGCAAGGAAAAGGTAGTTGTTTGATTTAAAGTTTGAATTTTTTAGGTATTCGGCAAGGAAAAGCAGGGAGGCCACTCCGCTTGCATTATCATCGGCTCCGTTGTGCACCGCAGGGTCACCAACATAAAGTGATGTTCCTGGCATTCCCATGCCCAAATGGTCATAATGAGCGCCAATCACAATTGTATTCTTAGCATTGTTATTTATGAAGCCCACTACGTTTTTACCTATTCGAGTTTCTCCACCTGTAGTGGCATGTGGGTTGGAATTAAATTGAAAATCGAATGGGTGGAACCATGACCCTCCTTCACCTTTCGGTTCAAGCCCAATTTCCTCAAACCTCGTGGCGATGTATCTTGCCGCTAGCTCACTTCCGGGCTTGCCCACCTCTCTTCCTTCCAATAGATTTGACGCAAGGAAAACAACATCTACTTGAAGATTCTGGATTGACTTTGAGTTATCTTGACTAAACGCAGTTGAAATTGAAATGAAAAACAGTGCTAAACAGCTGAAAAAAGTAGATTTCGTAGGCATTGATAGATTTTTTTAATTAATTTTTAAAAGTGAGATGCTAATTTAAATTTTGTTCTTTTATGCTAATATTTTTTGTGTAAAGTTTATTATTTAGGTGATTTATAAATTTTATTTTTTAGCAATTATTATGATATTTAATTTGACTTGAGAAATGGGTGACAAAAACGTGATGAAATAAGTTAATGATTATGTAATTTTTCAGTAATTGCTTTGTAAAATTACCACAACAAATTAAATTTGCACTACTCTATGTCTTACTGATTCTTGCCGCCTAAGTGCAATAAAATTAACTTTAATAAAATTCAACTGTTTTAATCTTTAAAGCTTTCCCAAAATAACCGGAAATTAATAGTGTTTCATAGTGTGAGGGGTAACCGCTTTTGTGGTTGCTCCTTTTTTAATTTAAAAGTCTCGATTCATTAAATCTGCTGCAAATTTCTCCAACATTGCCTTCCGACCAGAAAGAGTATTTGCACTTACAAGCGCTTGAATCGAATATTTCCAAAATTCCTCTTTTTTCTCCGCTGTTAATTTCTTAATGTTCAACTGTTCAAAAATCTCCAGTACCGCACTTATTTTATCAGCTTCACCCATACTTTGGCTGGTGTAAAGTGCTTTAAGTTTGTCAGCCATTGCAGTTGGGGCAATTTCCAAAGCCTTAAGATAAAGATAAGTCTTTTTATTTTGAGCAATGTCGCCACCAGTTTTTTTTCCGAATTTTTTTGGGTCGCCAAATGCATCAAGAATATCATCTTGAAGTTGAAAAGCAATCCCAAGGTTTCTCCCAAACTCGTAAAGTGCCTCTGCATCTTCTTTTCTAGCACCACCAATCAATGCTCCAATTTCTAGCGCAGCTGCTACTAACACAGCAGTTTTTAGCTCAATCATTCTGAGATATTCTTCAATGGAAACATTTTGGCTTTTTTCAAAATTCATGTCCATTTGTTGCCCTTCACAAACTTGAAGCGCCATTTGGTTGAATCGTTTCATCAAATGGACAATTTGAGGAGATTCGGTCTGAAGTAATGATTCATAAGCTAGTACCAACATTGCATCACCCGATAGGATACCAGAATTTAACCCGAACTTTTTATGGACGGTAAGCTGGCCTCGTCTTAGCGGGGCGGCATCCATTATGTCATCATGCATAAGCGAAAAATTGTGAAAGAGCTCTACTGCAAAAGCGGCGGGTAGCGATTTTTGAACCTCATCATCAAACAAATAGTGGCCAGCCAAGAGGATGGCAGGTCGTAATCGCTTTCCTCCTAAAGATAGGATGTAATTTGAAGGTTCATAGAGTTCTTTTGGAGAATTTTTGAACTCGTTGTTCTTCAAGTATGATTCAAAGGCTACCTGAAATTGGTGTAAATTTTGCATGAATTGATAGGGGATGTGATTTTGATTTGGTGCAAAAATAACTACGCATTCGATTTTTGTCATCCCATTTCCGCCTCCTTTTCAATTCTTAGTTCAATCCCCCCTTAAAAGCGATGAATTAATACACCTAGGCAAACCTCAAAAACTTAATTTTCAACATGAAAAAGACAAGGCCTGTAAATATCTTATTGATTGAAGACAATCCTGGCGATGTTAGGTTAGCACAAGAAGCTTTTAAGGAAGGGAATCTTGAAGTCCATCTTGATGTAGTGATGGATGGTCTTGAAGCTATTCATTTTCTTCATAAAAAAGCGCCTTATCAAGATACTAACCGACCAGATTTGATTTTGCTGGACCTTAACCTTCCGAAAAAAGATGGCAGAGAGGTTTTGGCGGAGATAAAAGAAGACCATTTCCTCCGGAGTATTCCGGTTGTAATTCTTACCACTTCCAACGCAGAACAAGACGTTCTTCATAGTTACAATCTTCATGTGAATTGCTTTATCAACAAGCCAGTTGATTTTGACCGCTTTTTTGACATCATCAAAAAAATAGAAGATTTCTGGTTAAACACTGCCATTTTGCCATCAATGCTACATTGATGGCAAAAAATGAATTGAACCTCGATTTGCCAAGAAAAGGATATCTAAATGAATAATAGACAGACTAAAGCGGCGATACTTTCAATTGACTCAGCAATTGCTGATGCTAAATTGCTAGAGAATAGTTTGATGGATGTTGGGTTTAAATTCGAATTCCATCATGCCACAACTTTACGGGATGGGTTAAGGCTATTGACTCAGCTGGATTTTGATTTGGTGTTATTGGACATTCAACTGGATGATGTTTCTGGATTCAAAGTTATTTCTCAATACATGGAACAAGCATCACAGGTTCCTGTGATAGTTGTGACGTCGTTGAACAATGAAATTATCATCAACCAAAGTGTAAAGGCTGGAATCCAAGACTTTTTACTTAAAGGGCAATTTGATAGCAAAACACTTTGTAGGGTTGCCCGATTCTCCATGCATCGCTTTTTGGTGCAGAGTAAATTAGAACAAACTGCACGAGAATTTGAGTCGCACAAGAAACGATTTTTAGAGGCGCAAAAAATGGCGCAATTCGGTACTTGGGAAATGGATGTTGTGACCAATGAGATGACTTGGTCTGACGAGGTGTACCGGATTTTTTCTTTTCAGCCAGGAAGCCTTACACCAACATTATCGGAATATATCAACTATGTCCCATCGGAGGAAAAAGATGCTGTAGAGTCGTTTTTTGAAGATGCGGGAAGGGATGGAGAACTGCACAATATTGAGCATCGGATAGTCTTGGATGCGACCATCGTTCGGCATGTGATTGTGCAAGCAATGGTCAAGATGGAAGAATCTGGCCATCGTGTTATGCTGGTTGGAAGCATTCAGGACATAACCGAGCGAAAAACTTCCGAACGATTATTGATGGAGAAAGCCATTTCAAGTCAAACCGCCCGCATTCAGGAGGAAGTGCTTGCTGACCTTGGATTTCAGATTCGTACGCCGCTTTCTTCAATAGTCAACCTCATGTTCCTGCTTGGCAATTCAGAAACCTCTAACCAGCAGGACTTACTCATTACAGACCTTAAAACTTCCGTAAACGACTTGTCCATTTCCGTGAATAACCTCCTGAATTTCTCGTTGATGGTAACAGAAAATGTCAAAGAGGAAGCAGAGGATATTGTTCTTCTAGAATTCTTGAAAGGTGCTGAAAACGTTGTTAAAATCAAGGCTGATGCCTCAAAAATGTCAGTCAAATTTGTTCCAGATAAGAGATTGCCAGAGAAAATAACGGCTGACCCTCGTAAAATCACTCAAATAATTTTCAACTTGATTGAATATGTTCTCCGGCAAGGCAGTGAAGGTGAGTTAATCACTGTTACCGCAGCATGTGCACCGGCGTTAAATGACGGGTTGGGTTTAAACATTTGCATCAGAACTAGCTCCAAGCAGTACAATGCGAATGAACTGAATGAAATGACAAACGCAGAATCCATCATAAAAAAAGCTTTTGGGGAAAACAAAAATGAAAGCGTTACTGCAAAGCGGTTGATGGGTATGGCTATTTCAACCAAACTGATAAACTCGTTAGAAGGAAACTTGCACTTCCAAAACCTGGAGGGAAGTGGGTCGGAAATCCTAGTTTCGATACCAGTCAGGCCAGCAAAGCAGGTACTGCTCAAAGCTGGGGCAGCTCCATTAGCCCCTATGAAAATTCTAATGGTTGAGGACCATTTCCTTAACCAATTGGCTACCAAAAAAGTACTCACATCATGGTCAAATTTCGTTTCTGTTGACATCGCAGAGAATGGTCAAATCGGCTTTGAAGCAGTGCGTGACAATGACTATGACTTAGTTCTTATGGACATTCAAATGCCAATAATGAATGGCATTGATTCCGCCAAAAAAATCAGAGAATTTAGCCAAGTACCAATTATCGCCTTAACGGCAAATTCCACAAAACAAGAGCAGGAGAAATGCCTTGAAATCGGCATGAACGATTATCTTTCCAAACCTTTCAAGCCATTGGAGCTTTACGAGCGAATTCTTGCAGTTATGGTTTTAGTGGAAGATTGAAATTTGAGAGTGCCAAATTCTCTGCTGGTTTTGATTTTTTTCTACAAGATAATTGATTTATCTTTGTTCTCTCCCACAGCGTTTCGCTTACTTTTCAATTTAGGTTTCCCTACCCCCCGTTATTGGTTATCAAAAGGAACAAGCACTATGTCCAAAATCTATACCTTGACCTTGTCATGCATTTTTGTGGTGTCTTCTTGCATGACGCTACAAGCTCAGGTGAACTTTACCGCAAATAATCAGGTAACCCCTTATCCCTATGGCTTTCACCCAGCAGCCAACATAGGCCAATACACTTCTTTTTCTGAAGAACAACTCGCCTTGCTTGCAGCCGGAGGGCCTGCTGCATCAAGTGGAAACGTACTCGGTGCAGGTGTTAAATCCCTCCGGCCAGGTATCTTTGAAAGCTATGTTGAAGTAGCCGGGTATAATGCCAGCCTACCCACTTTTCAAAAATATGCCGAGCTTGGAATGGGCGAGCATACGGTGATAGTTGGCTTTCCTTCCGATGCGCATCGTGACCCTACCCAGTATTGTCAAGGAATCCAGTCCACATTGTTTGACAATATGTACAGCCCGATATGGGACGGTGGTGCAAATGGCACACCCTATAACGACTCCAATTTTTACGCCGCCTATCTCTACAAGACCGTCAGCATGTACAAGGATTACGTGCGGTTTTGGGAAATTTGGAATGAGCCTGGGTTTGATTACACTGGCGGGCTTGGCTATCTGCCCCCTGGCGCCCCTGGTTCGTGGTGGGATAACAACCCA
>JAHEAS010000301.1 GCA_024642645.1 Saprospirales bacterium
GGTGTTGCGGCTTTTCAACACCACGGACGCTCCGGCGAAAGTGCAGTTGAACTGGGGCGAGCTCACGCCAACGGCCGTTTTTTTGAGCAATGAAAAAGAGCGGTTTTTGGAAAAAACAGCAACGGAATTGTCAATGGACGGCTGGGAGATTCGGACGTTGCGGGTGGTGTTTGAGTAGGGTCACTCCTTCTTACTCCCCGCAATCGTAATCCCCAGCCCCCCGTCAATCCTCACCGCCTGTCCGGTGAAAAAACCGCCATTTTTTCCCGAAAGAAAAAGTATCAATTCTGCCACCTCCTCCGGTGTGCCGATTCGTTTCACCAAGTGCATGTCCACGCATTCTTGATAGACTGCCTCGGGGTCAGACGAAAGTTCGAACGCCGACCGTAACATCGGCGTATCAATTGTGCCGGGACAGACAGCGACACAGCGGATTTGTGGCCCATAATCCACTGCAATGCTGCGGGTCAGGCCAAGCAGGGCGGTTTTGGAGGTGACGTAAGGCGCCACCGTTTGCTGACTGATGAAAGCCTGCACGCTCGACACGTTGACGACCACGCCCTGCCCTTGTTTTTGCATCAACGGAATGGCGTGTTTGGCGCACAGAAAAGCGCTTTTCAAGTTAACGTTCATCACCAAATCCCATTCTTCTTCGCTGGTTTCGGTCACAGTGGAGTACCGCTGGATGCCCGCATTGTTCACCAAAACATCGAGACCACCAAAGGTCTGGTGGGCTTCTTCCATGGCTTTTTTTACGGCAGATTCTTTTGAAACATCGCATAGGATGAACAGCGCCCGCTCGCCCAATTCTACCGCCAACTGCTGCCCCAACGGGTCGGTGTCAAGGATGACCACATTGGCATTTTCCCGGTAAAAAATACGGCTGCAAGCGCCACCGATTCCTTTTGCGCCGCCGGTGATGAGGACGGTTTTGTTGTTGAAAGACATATTAATTGGAATTGGGGAATTGAGGAATTGAGGAATTGGGTGGGACATCGCCCACCCAATTCCCCATTTCTTAATTCCATTTTACCCGCCATGCGACGGCAGCGCCAACCCCTTCACCCCCGCATCAATTTTCGTGATATGCCACCTGCCAAGGTTGGCGGTAAAAAGCTGGTCGAGGTTCGGGCCACCAAAGGCGATGTTGGTGGGGTTGGACAGGGTGTGCGCCTCCCAGTCGTCAATAAAAACGGTGGTGTCACCATTGGGCGTGACTTTGAAAATCTTGTTTGGGGCGTAGCAGGATACGTACAGGTTGCCATCGGTATCGAAGGCGAGCCCATCGGGAACTGATTCGGGGAGGGTGCAAAACAACGAACGTTCCCCTGCGCTGCCATCTGGCTGGATGCCGATGCGCTCCACACCGGGGAGGAAAGATGTGACCACGTAGAGGTGCTTTTCTCCTGGCCCCATAGCCATTCCGTTGGCAAAATTGAGCGGTTCGTTGTACCAGATTTCACCTTTTCCATCGGGCGAAAACTTCAGCACCTTGCCGTTCACTTCCCGAAAAGCGCCACTTTCACTGACATACAGGTTTCCTTTTTTATCAAAAACGGCATAGTTCGGAATTTTGAAACGATGGCCACCAGCGCCTTCGGCAAACACGGTAAGTTTGAGCAAGGCAAGGTCGAGTTTCCAAACGCATTTTTTTCCCAAGTCACAGATGGCCAGCCACTTAGCGCAGGGACTAAACGCCAGACCGAGGACGAAACCGCCCGTATTGGCGACCTCCTCCACTGTTTTTCCGTCTGGTGAAATGCGGTAAATCTGTCCAGCCTCCCCGCCTGCCCAGATAGTGCCATCTGGGTGACAGGCGACACATTCGGGGTGGTCGAGGCCTTCGGCAAAAACGGTGGATTTTGAAAGTAGTGGGTGCATGTTTACTTTAATGATGAATGGTTAATGATAAATGATGAATATCAAAGAACGGTGCCTGAATCCATCAACAATCGTCAGTCATGTAATCGTCAATCGTCAATCAAATAAATTCTCCTTCAAAGCCTGATGCTTCCAACCTTGTCGTCACCACTTCGCCAGCGGCGAGTCGCAGCCACTCACCATCCTTGATGGCCTTAGCCGGGTCGGGTCTCCAGCGGGTAGTCCATGGTTCGAGGGCGACGGCATAGGTGCTGCCCCACCACGGCGCATCCTGTGTGCCGTATCGCTCTTGCCAGTACCAGACGTGCTTGAACAGTCGGGCATCCCAACGGACGGCAAAACCGACGTTTTTTTCCTCATTTTTCAGGGCATAAAAAGCCGAGTCGTCGAAGCCGGAAAGGTAGGCCAGCTCGCTATAAGGTGCTGCGGATGCTGGTGGTACGATGCTGGCATCGTCGTCCTTTCCATTGATATTCAATGCTTTAGGAAAATCGCTTTCGATGCCGGGCTGAAAACGGCGATTGGTCGGCAT
Organism: Saprospirales bacterium; assembly: GCA_024642645.1. Lineage (GTDB taxonomy): Bacteria > Bacteroidota > Bacteroidia > Chitinophagales > Saprospiraceae > UBA6168. The sequence goes on from JAHEAS010000301.1 coordinate 2,414, forward strand.
GAGCGGTTCAGCCAAAAAACGGCGAGCATTGGTCGTGATTTTTGCACCATCATTCAGGAACGGCAGCCCGAAGGCGATATGGTGACCCCAAACAATGTCGAGGTGTGTGCCGGCTTCGTTCGTGAGTTTTTCATCAATAAAAAGGGTGCTTTTACCAGCTTCCAGTGTAAAGGTTTTCTCAATCAAAATGGGCATCCGCAGCGGGCGGGTCCACAACTTGACCGATACTTTCTCAGGTGTATTTTCAACGATGGCGTGTTTCCATGGTGTGAGAGAAACCTCGCCGTGTTGCCCGAGCGCTGCACCCCGATAATTAAAGCCCGGGCTGTTGGGCAGAATCTCCTGCCAGCCGCCGTAGTAGTAATCCTCGAACTGGTTGTCCGTGCCTCGCTTTTGGGAAAAATCCATATTTGGATTCAGGATGCCTTTTTGCAAACGGAGCATAAAATCCACGTCCTTCGGCTTGTAGCGAAACTCAAAAATATCGCTGCCCCGACCGGCGAGGATGCCGATGCGAAGGAAATCGTTCTCCATCCAGACGACGTTCATGCCCTTGAGTGACCAGTCGTCGGAGATGGTGCATTTGCCAGTAGGGAAAATGGGTAGTGAAATCATGCTATTCATTTTCGATGCTTTGCAAAACGCCCTTCATATACCCCAGCGCATACGCTTTCCCAGCATGCCAAGGTGCGCCGCAGCTCATTTCGGGGGTATGGTCGGGGATGATGACGCCGTTGTAATTGTTCTTTTTCAAAATGCGCATGGCCCGCACCATGTCGATATCGCCCTCGTCCACAAAGGCTTCCCGGTACTGGGGTACTTTTCCGACGACATTGCGGAAGTGAATATAGCCAATATTCCCGGCGGCTGAATGTTTGTCGAGCAGGTCGTACAGGTCGCCATCGGGCATTTCCTGTAAGGCGCCCATGCAAAATTCGAAGCCATTGGCGGGACTAATGGACGTTGCCAGTAGCTTCTCGTACTCAGTATGGCTGTAAAACAGGCGAGCCGTTCCCCGCATTTCCGGCAACGGCGGGTCATCGGGGTGGGCGACGAGGCGGACACCACATTCCTCGGCGATGGGCAATATTTCACCCAAAAACCAGCGAAGTCGCTCCCACATTTCTTCCCTCGAAACCGAGGCGACAACACCGGCTGGAGCTGCCGTATCGTATGTCATGTTCCAAACCATGCCGTTGGGGATGGGCGTGTTCGGGTCAATTGCATGTTGGTCAAAAACCACCGAATTGGCGGCGCCCCGGCCAACGGGAGAGGGTGTCCAGCCCCAAACGCCGGCCAGGCTGAAATAGTAGCCCATGATGGGAATACCCGCTTTGCCGATATTGCGAAGCATAATTTTCAAGTCCTCCAACTGCTGCTGTTTTTTCGGACCATCCAGCAGTATATCGTACCAATGAGCAGGGTCGAAATTCTCGATGGCGGCCCAGGTGAGGCCGTGCGATTCGATTTGTTTTTTGAGGGCAAGCAGGTCATCAAGCTGCCAGAGCTTTCCTTCATTTTGGGTAACGCCCCAGCCGCCGAGGTAGTTTTGGGTAAGGGTCGGGTTGTCACCTCCCTTCACGTAGTCCACCAGTTGCACGACGATATGGGTGGCGGCGCACTGTTTTGCGAAGCGGAAATTGGCATCGTTCAACAAGCTTTTGTAGAGTCCAAGACCGAGGTTTATCATGTGCCAAATGTAGTGGTTTCTTTGAAATGGTGGGTGCGGGTTGGTTGGGCAAAAAGCATAGACACCTAGTGTCAATAGTCAATATTCAACCAGCAGTCTAATTCCCAGTTTTACGCACTTGTCAATCCGAGATAGCAAGACAGGCTTGAAACGTATTTTGATATGGCTGAAATCAGAACTACATTCCAACCTAAGCATTTTTATCAAACCAACGCCTCGCATTCAAAAACGCCTCCACCCACGGCGAGATATCATCCTGTTGGCCAGAAGGGTAATTCGCCCAATTCCATTTAAACATCGAGCGCTCAAAGTGTGGCATCGTCGCCAAGTGACGGCCATCGGCACTGGCAATCATGGCGGCATTGTAGTCACTGCCGTTCGGGTTGGCAGGGTAGGCGGCGTAGCCGTATTTGGCGACGATATTGTAGTTGTCTTCGGAAAGTGGCAGGTGGAACTTACCCTCCCCGTGGCTTACCCAAATGCCGAGGCGACAGCCTGCTAACGAGGAGAGCATTACAGAATTGTTTTCCGAAATTACCACTGATGTGAACACGCTCTCGTGCTTGTGCGAATCGTTGTGCAGCATCTTCGGTGGCGTGGCGTGTTCGGGATTTATCAAGTTCAGCTCCACAAAAAGTTGGCAGCCGTTGCAGATGCCGACGGACAGCACATCGTCCCTTTTGAAGAAATTATCAAGTGCCGTTTTCGCTTTTTCATTGTACAGGCAGGCTCCAGCCCAGCCTTTGGCCGAACCCAATACATCGGAATTGGAAAATCCTCCCACAGCACCGAGAAACTGGATATCCTCCAACGTTTCCCGACCGCTGATGAGGTCAGTCATGTGAACGTCCTTCACATCGAAGCCAGCTAGGTACATGGCGTGCGCCATTTCACGCTCGGAATTGCTGCCTTTTTCCCGCAGCACGGCGGCTTTGGGGCGGGGCTTTGTGAGGTCTGGCGTTGGTCGAATGCCCGTGAAATTTTTTGGGAAAGAATAATGCAGCGGCTGTTTTTTATAATTGTCAAAACGAACTTTCGCCAGGTCGCCAGCCGTTTGGTGGCGGTCGAGGAGATAGGAAGTTTCATACCACACATCCCGCAGTTCGGCGATGTCGAAGTGGTGGTTTTCAATGCCATTTTTTACCGCCAAAACAGGCGTGGACGTGGCGTTTCCTATTTTGACAAATGAAATACCCGC
>JAHEAS010000302.1 GCA_024642645.1 Saprospirales bacterium
CTGTCGGAGGAAGACGATACTCCCAACGCCCGGCTTGCCGAGTTCATCCTGATGTATGCCGAGGCGCTTGCCCACACCCAGGGCCTCAATGCCGAAAGTGTTGATTTGCTCAACCAAATCCGGCGACGCTCCCTTCGGGTCATCGCTGCGGATGGCCAACCCGTGCCTGGCGGCAATACAGTGCTTGAATACAACTTGACCGATTTTCAAAATGTGGATGCACTTATTGAGGCCACCATCCGGGAGCGGCGGGTGGAACTTGCATTCGAAGGGAACTATTTGCACGATTTAATGCGGCTGAAAAGGGACGCGCTCAATGGGCAAAAAACCTACCCCTACGATGCCAAAGAATTGCGGTTGCCCATTCCAAAACGGGAGATTGACGCCAATCCGAATTTGAAGCAAAACCCATAGTTAGTCCCGATTCAAAACTAATTTTGTTTGTAGCTCAAGTATTGAATATTTTCACGGCTTTGCTTCAGGATTGTTCCGCTGATGCGAATTGCCCTGACAGTATCTCAGTCTATAAACTTGAAAATGAAAAAGCTCAAATGACGAAACACCTTTCATCCATAAAGTACCTCCTCCCCCTCCTCCTCCTTTTCGCTTGCGCAAAACCACCAGTTCCGCCGCCCACACCTTACGGCCCTGTTCCCAGCGATGCCCAATTGGCTTGGCAGCAAATGGAGTTCAACGCTTTCGTGCATTTCAACATGAATACCTTCACGAACATCGAGTGGGGAATGGGCAGCGAGCCGCCCAGCACATTTAACCCAACGGCGCTGGACTGTCGCCAGTGGGCAAAGGTGTGCAAGGAAGCAGGCATGAAGGGCATCATCCTGACGGCTAAGCACCACGATGGGTTTTGCCTCTGGCCGAGCGCCTACACCGAGCATTCGGTGAAGAACTCGCCGTGGAAGGATGGCAAGGGCGACGTGGTGCGGGAACTTTCAGATGCCTGCAAGGAGTACGGCCTCAAGTTTGGGGTGTACCTTTCGCCGTGGGACCGCAACCACGCCGACTACGGCAAGCCGGAATACCTGACCTATTTCCGCAACCAACTGCGGGAGCTGTTGACGAACTACGGCGAAATATTCGAGGTCTGGTTCGATGGGGCAAACGGCGGCGACGGCTACTATGGCGGCGCCAATGAGAAGCGGGAAGTGGACCGCCAAAACTACTACGACTGGCCGACGACCCGCAAACTGGTGTATGAGCTTCAGCCGAACGCCATCATTTTCAGCGATGCTGGGCCGGGCTGCCGGTGGGTCGGCAACGAGAACGGATACGCCGAAGAGACCAACTGGAGCACCATCCGGAGCGCTGAATTTTATCCCGGCTCCCCCAATTACAAAGAACTGACCAAGGGGCACGCCGACGGCACGGACTGGGTGCCCGCCGAGTGCGACGTGAGCATCCGGCCGGGTTGGTACTACCACCCCGAGCAGGACACCGCCGTGAAAAGCCTGGAAAAATTGACGGACATCTACTACAACTCCGTCGGGCGGAACGGTCTGCTGCTGCTCAACCTGCCCGTGGATACCCGTGGCCTCGTGCACGAAGCCGATGCCACCCGGCTGAAAGAGCTGGGTGAGACCATTCGCCGGGACTTTGCCAACAATATTGCCGAAGGCCCCAAGGGGGCAGGAAAAAAAGCCGCTGCCAGCAACGAGCGGGGTCAAGGTTTTGAGGTAAAAAACGCCCTTGATGGAAACCCAGAGACCTACTGGGCGACTGCCGACGGCACGAATTCGGCCAGCTTGGAAATTGATTTCCCCAAAGGGGCAGGTGCAGGCAAAACGACCATCAGCCGACTCGTCCTGCAAGAGTATATCCGGCTGGGACAACGGGTGAGCGGCTTCAAGGTGTTTGCGAAGCAAAACGGGAAATGGCAGCCCATTGCCGAAGGCACGACCATCGGCTACAAGCGGATTTTGCGGTTCGACCCGCAGGAGGTGGAGGGATTGAAGATTGAATTTGAGGGGCGGGCGGTGCCTTGTATTGCAGAAGTGGGGGTGTATTGAGGGGCGCTCCGAAAATTTCAAACTGGTAATCCGTGCTGCTTTCTTACCTTTGTTTCATGGCAAAACAAAAGAAAGAAACCAGCACCCAGCAAGCTGCAAAGCAAAGGCAAGAACCCGTTTCAAAACCTGCTACTAAACCTAAAAGGCGACCTGCTGCCAAACAAGCAGCCAAGCCGAAAAGCAATTCCAGCAGTCAAACAGCGACTACACAAAAACCAACACCTGCCCCCCAGTCTGCTCCAGCGCCTAAAAAAGAGCCTACTCCCCAGCATGTCGAGGAAAAACTCAGCATCGTGCTCGACCAGTCGGTGGCCATCCTCGTGGACGGCAACAACATCGAGATGAGCCTGCACAAGGCTGCCGGGAAAAAGTCAATGATAAATTTTGACAAACTCGTGCCAGCGCTTCTCCAAAACCGTGCGCTGTCGAGGTTTATCTACTTTAGGGAAGGGGTTAGCATTTCCCAAAAATTGGCGGAACGCTTGCAGAAAAACTTCCACGGCTCCGTAGTTCCTTGCTATAAGTCAGCTGATATTCCGCTCACCATAAAGGCTGTTCAAGTAGCCTCCAAAGTGGACACCATCATCATTCTCTCTGGCGATGCCGATTATGTGGAATTGGTTCGGCACTTAAAATCCGGTGGAATCCGGGTGGAGGTGGCTGCCTTTCCAGAATCCACCGCCGAGGTGTTGAGGAACGAAAGCGACTATTTTTTCCCGATTACGGTGGATTATAGTTTCAGCTTTAAGTGAGCAATAAGTGGATTTTTTACAAGTCATACACTTTCCTTAATTTTTACAATATTTGACTTTGACCTACATAGGTTAGGTAGCGATGCTGCTATTTAACGTGAGGTTTGGATCAATTCCATTGATAGTCAGCTAATTAGCCGCAGAGCGGCGAACACGTTTGTAGAAAACAAAGGGGTAGGTCACAAAGGGGCATCGCCCCGGCCCGTTACGTGTCGGGGCGATGCCCCTCAAAACGTATTCGGCTAAACTATGCTACAAACAGGGTCGCCGCTCTGCGGCTATAATCCAAACCTCACGTTATTTATACTTTGCACAACCATAAGCGTTAAGTATATATAGTGCTAAGTATAGCGTAAATTAAAATCCTTGACCTTTCACGCCTTGGTTGTCGTCGCGGTTGGCATCGCCGCAGGCGACCTATCCACGTATTGCGTGCAAACGTGACGTGAAACGAAGCGGCGCAGGTGGCCTTCTGCCATGACAAAAGCGGCGCACAGTAGAAAGGACACAGCACCTTCTGGAGGTCGGCGAGGAGGAGTAAAAGCAAAGAAATCTAATTTCCAGTGTACTAAGTATAACCGCTAAATTGAGCATAGTTAGACAAGATTGCTGACATAAATCACCGCCCATGTCATTGTCATTGAGATACCCGCAGCCATAGCTTTGGAGGGTTAATTGTCTCAATATTTAAAGATGAAAACGCTATCACGAGTACTTGTCTTTTTTTTGCTCTTTTTTGTATCCTGCAAACCTTTGGTAGATACAATACCCGAAGAAAGGAGCTGCGAGTTTTATAGCAATTCAACAGCAATTTCAGGGGTGAATAAGGATACCATCTCAGTAATGACTTGGAATATCCGCTTTGGGTGCGGCGCTGAAATACTGTGGTTTGGTGATGCATGTGGCTCACGTACCGTGTTGCGGAAGGAAGAAGTAGGTGCCAATCTGGATAGGGTAATTGAAGCAATTAACAGCATAAAACCTGACATTTTGCTACTGCAGGAGGTGGATATAAAATCAAAGCGAACGGCCTATATGGACCAGATGAAGTATATCATGGACAAGACTTATTTTGGATATGGATATTATGCCACCGTATGGAACAGCCAATTTATTCCAAGTGATGGATTGGGCAGGATTAACGAAGGGAACGCTATATTATCCATTTGGCCACTTTCCGATGGCAATCTTTATCCGCTTCCGCTTCGCAACGACCTGGATGCGCTGACAAAATACTTTTATGTTCGAGAAACTGCCATGTCAGCATTGGCTTCGATGCCCAATGGCAAGGCATTTTATGCAGTGAATATCCATTTGTCTGCATTTTCTACGGATGATACAAAATATCGGCAATTGCTCCGGTATATTGACATTTGTGATTCCCTCTCGGCCACGGGTTTGCCATTGGTTACTGGGGGCGATTTCAACTTGCTGCCGCCCAATTCAAATAAAACAGATTATTGTGATGCGGATACTTGTCCCGGCGAACATTTTCATGATACGGGAGATGACCCGCTGCACAAGGAGGGCAGCAACTACCTGCCAGAAATAACCTGGATGAACAACTTGTACGATAAATATGAGCCTTCATTGTCATTGGATGATTACAAGGTGAACCAGCAGGACTACTTTACACATGCCACTGATCCCAATATCTTCTGGGACAGAACGCTGGATTACCTGTTTGCGAACCAACCCTTTGTGGCCAACTCGCATAAAGCATGGCAGGAGTTACGGGCTCATTCCGACCATGCTCCGGTCACAGCAATTTGGATGCTTAAAAATTAATGCAAATGAAAAATTCGATAATTCTGTTCATCATATTGGCCTGTTGTACTTTTGATATGGCTGCACAATCGGATGCTTCTTTTAGGAATTATGCGCATACTTCGGCTGTTATGTCCAAAGGTCATTATCGGTACTCACTGTTCTCCAATATGGAATATGGACTTACAGATAATATAACAATGACTGGGCATCCTATATGGTTATTTTTATCACCTTCCATAGCAGCGAAATGGCAATTACTTAAAAATAACAATTATGCAATTTCGATTTACCATGGGGTAGCTTGCCCAACGCCAATCTTGAGTTTAGTTGCGAGAAAAGGTACGGGTGGTTTTATCTCTCCAGCGTTCGAAATTCCATTTATGCTCTCGCTGAGAAACGGCATTATTTCTACCCTTAACTTAACATCCGACCATCAGATTACTGGCGAACTCGGTTTTGAATTTGCCCTGTTCAACGATGCACTTGAACCCGGCAGTTCAATAGATTTGCCAATCATTAGCCCTAGGAATGCCATTTATTATAAAAATGCCGGGTTCAACTTAGCGTTGGGTTTGGAAGGAAAAATGCTCGGCAAGTTTGATTATTATAGCAAAGCTGAAATTTTTCTTTTCCCATTTAAAGATGAAGAATACGAAGTGGAATATAGCAATACAAATTCTTATTTTGAGAGATGACAGGGCTGGCCTTTTGGAACATCACTCAAAAATTCAAATTAGGA
>JAHEAS010000303.1 GCA_024642645.1 Saprospirales bacterium
GCCTACCAAACAGTTTGCACAGTGGAAAGAAGACTGCTTCTCGTGGCTTGGCGACCTATACATGACGGGTACGGTGGACTATGACCTCGACAAAAGTATTGACAACGGCCTTTCTTGGGAACGCATGAATTTTGGCTCAGAACTGCGGCATGTAACGGTAGCGGACACTATCATTTTCACCCAAGAACTGCCAGGCAAGTATTTTGGCGTCATGCCCAAGGATTTTAAAAAGACCAAAAGCATCGTCTATCCGTCCGGTACGGCATTGAATACCTCTCTTTTTTATGGATTGGCTTATTTTAAAGACCGATACTATTTTGGCATTGATAAAGACATTTACGCCACGGATAAGGTAAAAACGAATTGAATCAGCCATAATGGCGCTTCATTTCGAGTAAATTTGTCAAAATGGCAGTTGTTTTTTATTTTTTACTGCCAGTTTTTTCAAAAAATTCGAATGGAACGCAGTTTGAACAGCGTGGAATTGTCAATAGGTTTTGAGGACTTGAAAGACTTCATTTCCTCAAAACCTTGAAATCAACATTTTAAAAACTAAAATTCCACGAGTATGAACCTAATTAGTTTTGTTCCGACCAACGGCAGAAAAGTTGCCACCGCTCCAGTTTTTGAGAGCATGTTCAACGAGTTCTTCAACCATGATTTCCCGGTTTCGTTCCGCAATGGCGCTGTGCAAAAAAGCCCAGCAGTCAACGTTGTCGAGTCAAAGGATGCCTACCGCCTAGAGGTAGCCGCTCCAGGCCTCGCCAAGGAAGACTTTCAGGTCAAAGTGGACAAGGACCAGCTGACCATTTCCGCAAAAAAAGAAATGTCCAAAGCCGAAGAGAACGGCGAAAAGTACACCCGTAGGGAGTTCAGCTTTTTCGAGTTCAACCGCAGCTTTCACCTTCCAGAGACCGTGGACGCCGCCAACATAAAGGCCAGCTACGAGAATGGGGTGCTGCATGTGACTTTGGAGAAAAAGCCAGAAGCCAAGCCGCAGCCAGCTAGGGTGATTGAGATTGGTTAAAATTTTTGTTAGAAAATATTGGACAAAAAAAAAGGGGGCGGCACTCAAATGCCGCCCCTTTTCGTATTTATACCTTAACAAAACCAACCCATTGGATGAGCCAAAAAACAAAAGGCGGCAGCCCGAAAGCTCCCGCCCAAACTATTTGTGCTATAAATCTTTGGATGAGTTTGATAAGGGTTGACTAAGTTGATGTGGGTTATATCAACCCCTATCAACTTAGTCAACCCTTATCAAACTCAAAAAATCACACTGCTGTACCTACGCCATTTCCCCAAATAGGGATGTACAGCTGGCCATTCTTCAATACATTCCTCGAAATCACGATACGCTGCACCTCTGAGGTGCCTTCGTATATCTGAGTGATTTTGGCGTCCCGCATGAGGCGCTCCACGTGGTATTCCTTTACATAACCATAGCCGCCGTGTACTTGCACCGCTTCCACGGTATGCTTCATGGCTGCTTCGGAAGCGAACAATTTGGCCATGGCACTAGCCGGGCCGAAATCCATCCCTTGGTCCTTGAGCCATGCGGCTCGATAAACCAGCAACTTGGCGGCCTCAATGTCCGTAGCCATGTCTGCCAGCTTGAAGGCGATGGCCTGATGTTGCGAGATAGGTTTGCCAAAGGCAGCCCGCTCCTTTGAGTAAGCCAGCGAAAGCTCGTAAGCCCCGCCAGCGATACCAAGCGCCTGTGCTGCTATGCCGATGCGGCCGCCTTCGAGGGTCTGCATGGCGAACTTGAAGCCGAAACCGTCCTCTCCTATGCGGTTCGATTTGGGCACTTTCACGTCGTTATACATAATGGTGTGGGTATCGGAAGCCCGTATGCCGAGCTTGTCCTCCTTCGCACCGATAACAACGCCCTCCCAGCTTGTTTCCACAATAAGGCAGTTAATGCCTTTGTGTGCTTTTTCGGGGTTGGTCTGCGCCATCACGAGGTGTACCGACGAAGTGCCGCCATTGGTAATCCAGTTCTTCGTGCCGTTTAGGAGGTAATGGTCCCCCATATCCACGGCCGTGGTGCGCTGACTGGTGGCATCGCTACCAGCCTCTGGTTCGGAGAGGCAAAAAGAGCCTATCCATTCGCCGGTTGCAAGTTTGGGCAGGTACTTCGCTTTTTGTTCTTCTGTGCCAAATTTTTCAATACCCCAGCAAACCAGCGAGTTGTTGACGGACATAATGACGGAGCAAGAGGCGTCCACTTTGGAGAGCTCCTCCATGGCCAGTACGTAGCTCATGGTGTCCATGCCGCCGCCGCCGTAGGCAGGGTCAACCATCATCCCCAAGAATCCCATTTCACCCATTTGGCGTACTTCATCCTTTGGGAATTTCATCTCCCGGTCGCGCTCGATGACGCCAGGCTTCAAGATGTTTTGGGCAAAATCACGTGCTGCTTGTTGGACGGCCTGTTGCTCTTCGGTAAGTTCAAAAAACATAGAATATTATGGATTTGGTTAGGACAAAAGCTGCTTACGCAGTTTGGTGTTTTAAATTACGAGGTGCAAATTTAGGTAAAAAACCAGTGCTTGTTTAGGCATTTTTTCTGGTTACAATTTCTGTAAACATTTGGTGTTCCTCCAAATTTGCCTAAAAATAGGCCACCCCAGCATTACAAATATGCTGGGGTGGTGAAGGCTCCATACGGCCAGTTTAAAACCCTTATCTGAAATAAGTATCCTAGATGAACCGCTCCAAATGATGACCTACAAGCGTTTTCATAGCTTGTAAGCCCAGCGCTTTGGCTTCTTTTTCCGTGAAACCCTCGTCCATGAAAAAGTCTTCAAAGAGCACTTCGGTTTGCAAGTAGCTGATTTTCAGTGCTGTTGCGATTTCTCCCAGCATTGGGTCGCGGCTCGACCAGCCCTCAATGCCTTGCCAAAGCTTTCCGTTCCATGCTTCGAGTGCTTTTCGCTCATCATCGGCGAGTGCTTTGGGCGTGAGGTAGAGCTGTGCCAGTTGCGACTGGCTTTTTGCGCAAGCGGCTTCGCTCATTTGGCCTAAACCGCAAAGGTCCTTGGCAATGGCGTCGAGCACCTTCACTTCCTCCCACTCCCAGAAACCGCCACAGGCTTGGAGCTTGAGATTGCTGTTTGTGCCTTGCGGGCCGAAAGCTTGGAGTGCTGGACCAGGGTGCTTGCGGAAGAGCCAGCAGGGAGCTGCCGGGCTGTCCGCCGATACTTCGTGAATATACCGGAGGTGCGTCAAGAGCTGATCAATGTCCTCGTAAGCGTAGCGCACAGTTGGGTCGAACTTAGGGAAGGCCGATTTTTTGCCTGAAAAAGCCTCTTTAATAGCCTCGTTCATTAGCCAGTTGACGTCTTTGCTGGATCCTTCACTCACATACATAAAGTAAGCACGATATGATTTGGCAATGGGCGTTTTGGCTGCTGCAAGACCATCCATGGCCGTCTTTGGGTCATCCCACAGGTGGTTTATAAAATACTGTACAGTTCCTTTCGGAGCATCCTCAGTTGGGGTAGCCATGTATTTGGCAAGGATGCGGTATTTCTGTAGTTGGCGGTTGCCAGCCAGTGCCTGCTCGTAAGCCGAACGGGTGCCTTTGCCATAAAAACCGTCGAGCGAGCCTTTGTAGGAGCCTTCTACTTTCAGCGTTTTTTGCAGCTCGTAGGCCGAGGTACGCTTCACGTTTGGCCGGATGTCGGGCAGACTAGCTTCAAAGCTGGCAGGGGTTGGGGCCGGCGTTGCCACCTTGGCGGGCGCCTCTTTTGCTGGTTCTGTTTTTGAGGGTGCGGGAGTATCCACTTTTGTTTCTGCCCCCTTGGGGGTAAGTTCAACGGTGGACTTGGTTCCTGGCACTACGATAGCCACTTCTTCATAAGCCTTTGGAGCATCTTGTTTTTTGGCCTCTACCTCTGCCTTTTGTTGTTCTGGGGCGCTTTCCTCCGCCTTTTTTTCTTCAAAAACAAGCGGAATCAATGGCCTTTTGGGTGCGCCGCCCATTTCAAAATCCGTAACTTCGTGCAGCAGCACGTTGTTCATGTTCTTAACAAAAGCGTCTTTGAAGCCAACTAGCTGTAGCTTGGCAAGGTGCGCTTTTGCTGAGGCGACGTCCGGAAAAGTACCAGCAAGAATTTTCAACTGGTTACCACTGAGAAGGACATAAAGCTGTCCGGCAGGCAGGTAGTCTTCCCAGTTGATTTTGTCACCCACCCTTTTTGTCGCCAATTGAATGATGGTGACCGACCTACCACCTTCGGTGTTCAACTTGTTGACAGCGGCATTGTCGTAACCGAACAGTTGCAGCGTTGCCAACATTTTGCCCGCCTCACCTTCAGATTCGTAGCCACCAACAAACACGTCGGTATGCGCCGAACGCTTGGAAGCGTACAAGAAACCATGTCCTTGGAGGTTGGCAAAATCGCCGGGTTTTGGATTGGCGTAACTACCAACTTGAACTGTGTACTCTGGAACTCCCCCTTGAGCGAAGGCTGCGAGGGTTGTGAGGATGAAAATTGCGAAGGAATAAATACGGATTTGAAACTTCATATGAAATTGCTTTGGTATCTGCGTAAAGTGATTCGGCTTATTTGACGACAAAACGCTACAGAAGTAGCATTTTGTTGTTGGGCAGGGCCGAATTTTGCCCTGCACCGAGTTTTATTTAGCCGCCATCATAACTTGCTGAATACCAAACGGGGTGGATATCAAATGGAGAAAAATGAAAAATCCATCACCCAAAGCATATTTAAGAACGCAAATATCGGGCAAATTAATGTTTTTCAATCGAAGTTAAAAGCTAGAACCCTTAAAATGGCCGAACTCATTGGCTGCAATGTTAAATTTTCACATAAATTGAACATTTTTCTAATCTGCCGTGAACAATCTATGAATATTCCACCTTTTCATCAAATCATTGCGCCCCAAACAAGCACTCCCCACAAAATCCCAAATTTAATAGGGTTTTAGGTGTTTATTCAGGGGGTCAAGGCTGAGCCTTGACCTTCTTTTTTTTGCCTTCGGCAAATATTCATGTTCATTTTTCCAACACAACGATGTCCTGAAAATCCTTGCAGTCGGACTTTGGCAGCCCCCGCCAATAGCCATAGTGGATTTGGCGGACACGTAGGCCAAACCTGGCAACGCTATTACGCAAGTGTTTTTCCTCAAAAGCAACGTTGGCGCGCTGAACCACATCGTCCATCAGGCGATAATGCCCATAGTCCTGTGGGAAACCAAAGCCAGCCGGCCAAAGCGATTTTTCATTAAAAAGAAAGTAAGTAAGGTAACAG
>JAHEAS010000304.1 GCA_024642645.1 Saprospirales bacterium
AATGAAAATCGCCATCATCGGTTTTGAGATGGCGCTGAAAGCGTAGCCTATTTGCACGAAGGGCACTCGCTTCCCCGACACATCCGATAGTTTGCCAAAATACCCTTTGCTCAGGCCCGCTGTGGCCTCTGCGACACCTTCCAGCACCCCAATCAACACAACAGAAAAGCCAATACTTTTCAGGTAAATGGGCATGATGGGGTACAGCATTTCGCTGGCCATGTCCGTGAACAAACTGATAAGGGATAGTATCCAAACTGCTCGGGTGATATGCTTCAAAGCTGTTTTTTTACCTGTGAGGGGATGGGTATGTGGTCAATTCATCACAATAATAGGCTAATGCATTGACAAAATAGAAGGACCTCGAGAGCTATTCATTTCTTTATTTTGACAAAACGAAAACGGTGAATAAACTTGAAGTCTATTCACCGTTGCAAAATTATTTGGTCGTATTAGGAATTACCCCGGGTTGCAATCAAATTTAACCTTGCACTTTTTTACTTTTTTATCGGTGCCGTCATAATAAGTCACCAAATAGCCCCATTGGTCGCATTCGCCTTTTCCATAGTATAGCACATAAGCGAAATCAGTTCCTGTTTTTACATACTTCAGAACACCAGAGACAGGGCATCCGCACTGGTCATTCGTGACCACTGGCTCGACGATATATTGAGTCCATACGGCTGGGTCGGATACCTTGGAAAGGTCCCAATCGCAGATTTCCATATCACCTTTGTCGTCCTTACATGCTTTTTTAGCCAAGGCCATTTCCTCATTATTGTTGATGGTTTTGATTTCATCACCAAAAACAATTTGCACTGGGTATTGAAGAACAGCATCTGCTTTTGAATCGGGATGCGCTGTGTACCAAGCTTTTATGGCCGTCCATACTTCTTCTTCGTTATTGCCGGTCACCTCCGAGCCATCGGGCATAGTATAAGTAACGGGGTAAACCAATTTAAAGCAGTCAACCTTGTCACCATCTTCTTCATCGCAGTATTTCTTGGCCAGTTCCATCTCCTCCACATTGTTGATGGTTTTGATTTCATCGCCAAAAACAATTTCAACTGGGTATTGCAAAACAGGCTTTGCCTTAGAATCAGGATGCGCCTGGTACCAAGCTTTGATGGCTGTCCAAAATTCCTCTTCGTTGTTGACGGTCACTTCTGAGTCATCGGGCATGGTGTAGGTGACTGGATAGACCAATTTAAAGCAATCAACCTTGTCGCCATCCTTGACTTCGTCTTTGATATAGTCATCCTTTTTTAAAAAGTCGCCTTTTTGACAGGAAGAGAAGGCCAGCATGGCCAACATGAGTAAACTGAAAAATTGAAATTTCATAACTGAGCTTTTTTGTGTGAAAAAGTTAAAACCTATAATTCAATCCCAAATTAATAGCGCTGGTTATTCCCTTGGAATTTGAAAATTTATTGGATTTGTTGTTGAAATCGTAGCTATAAGTCAACCCCGTCCGGACATGCCAGCTTTGCGTGAGTCGGTAGTTCAAACCTAACCCAGCATATGCGCCCATATATTGGGTGGCTGGCACATCTTTGGTCAGCACTTTCACCTTGGCAACGGGAAGATCATTCGTCTTGCTCTGGACATAGGCTTTCAAGAAGTAGTCATCAAACACGACCTTGTTCCAGCTCACGCCACCTTGCACCTGCCACTGGAGCCTTCCCAACCCTTGAAAGTAAGAGACGCCGATTGGCACTTGATAATACCGCTGCCGGATGCGCTCGTAAGTTCCAAATAGCAGCCAATCCCCTGTTTTCAAATTGGCGTCCTGCGGAATGTCCAACGTGATTTCACTTTCCAGTTCGCTGTACGGCGTCCTGACGTTTAGGCTGATATCGTTGGCCGTTGTCCCATTGGGCTTGAGGTATTCGCTGGATTTGTCGTAGTACACGCCCGCCTCCGAGGTTTGTTCCAAGGTCATTTGAGCCGTTCGAAGTCCCGTACGTACAAACCAATTCCGTTTTGGTGAAAAGGCAAAATACACGCCATGTGAATTGGTAGTGACGGTTTTGTTGACGGTATTGGCAGTAGAGTTCAGGTCTTTGAAATCGGATTGGATGGGAATTTTTAGGCCAAGTAGGGCGTACTCGTAACCTAACTCAAACTGCTCCCAGCGCTGGATATTTGGAATGGTTTGTACTGGAACTTCAGGTGTTTTAAGGGGTTCTGAATGGAGCAAAAATTGTTTTTCTGGCAATAGGTGTATATTCAGGGAAGTCAAAGTCAACGGGGTTTCGTTCTTTTCTTGCGATGGCACCTGTGAATTTAAGGGGTTATCTTTTTGTAAAACATGGAGCGCAACAGCTTGATTTCTAGCTTTTAGTAGGCTTTTATTTTTATTGTTTAGCAATGAAATAACCTGTTGTTGTTGCTGAAACTGTTTTTGTAAGGCCGCATTTTTATTTGAAATGGCGGTATTCTCAGCATGCAATTCCTCATTTTTCAAAGCAAGACCTTGATGTTCTGCTAAATTTTTTTCCTCAACCGATGCAAGTTCTTGGGACAATTGCTCCAACTGCTCTCCTTGGCCATCAAATGCAATTTGCAAATCGTTCTTCTGCTGCTGCAAATACCAGATATAGCCTCCCATCATCAGCAACAGCAGCACGACGCCAGCCTTGACAAAGGTGCTGGTCATACCAACAGGCGTGACCGGAGCAAGTATCTGCCCTTGTGCCTGCTCCCAAACTTGGGGGTCTGGCCGGTCCCAACCATCGTTCGAATCTTCAAACTCGTTGAGTTTATTTTTTAAGAAATCTTCCATGCTGCTGTTGTTCTAAAAAAGGACTTCCAGTTTCTGTCGCAATGCTTTTTTGGCCTTCGACAATTGTGACTTGGAAGTGCCGATGGAGATGTTTAGGATTTCCGCTATTTCCTGGTGCGCATAGCCCTCCATCTCGTACATGTTGAAAATAATCCGATAGCCGGAGGGCAATTGCTGGATCACCTGAACCAGCTCCTTAGCCGTTATTTTCCCAAGTATGCTTTCCGACAAATCCGCTTCCGATTCTGCCGTTTCCAAGTCCTCAAAAGACTGCTGCCATTGGTGTTTTTTCAAAAACCGTAAGGCTGCATTCACCATCACCCGGTTCGACCAACTTTTGAATTCGCCCCGGCTTGCGTCGAATTGCTTCAAGTCCCGAAAGACCATCACCAATCCTTCCTGCATGATGTCCTGCGCTTCCGACCTGCTTTTCCCGTACCGCAAACAGAGCCGAAACCAGTGCCGCTCGTGTTGTTCGTACAGCATTTGCATGGCTGCTTTGTCGCCATCCAAGGTTTTGCTGATAAGAAATTGGTCGTCATTGTTCATGCAGTAATGCGCTTCTATTTAGTCATGTACTAAAAGTAGGGAAAAGGTTGCTTGGCATAAAATGTTTTTATCGTAAGCCTAATTTTATGGCAAATGAGATACGCAACCCTGTCCTTTTGCGGAAGTTTGAAGATAACCATTCGGGATTCCTGTTTTATGACACTCCGCTGATAATCCTCAGCAAGTTTTGACAATTCAATGATAATTAAAGGCAGCCCAATAAGGACTTTTGCGGCAGATTTAAAGCGAAAAAATTCGCCCCAAATCCATTTTCATCTATTTTAAAATCATCAAAATATTCAACTAATGAAAAACAGCGTTTTCCTTTTCACAACGGCCCTTCTTGCCGTGAGCACGCTTATCTTGGGAAGCTGCAAAAAAGACGAAAATAAAACAACAAAAGTCTATGGTACTATTACGCTTGACAATGCCGACAAATGGGCTACTTGGCAGGACAGTGGCGTTGTAGAAGTCACCATTTTCCCTGCCTTCAGCTTAGACCCACCTGCTGGTTGGGGTGCTATCCCAGATGGCTTTTTCGGCCCTGGCGTGCCAGGTGGTACTTTCGCTGTTGGTGCTCCTTACAATTCACAGAACCCTTTCATATTTACCTACAAACCTGGCCAGACAACTTACGATTATGAGATTGAAGTAGAGCCAGGCACCTATTCTGCCCTTGCTTTGGGATTCCGCAACAATTCGGTAACCGACCCTTCCTTGAAGACAGCAACCCTTGGTTGTTACTGGGACAACGAAGCTACGGTTAGCCACGGTGTCGTGATAAAAGCGGATGTAGGTGGTGGAAATATTATGACCTTCTTTGACTATCCAGCACCTGCAACTATCACCGTGAAGGCCAACGAGCAGAAGGAGCTCAACTTCAAAGCTGACTTCGGTTTTGTGGATGTGTGGTACCAATAGTATAGTTATGAGTTGTGAGTTATGAGTTTCGAGTTCCCGCTCAAAACTCATAACTCATAGCTTTCAACCCTTCGCCTTGATTTTCAAAAAACTTTCCAGCTTATTCATCTGCCTTGCTGTCATCTGCGGCGCTTTGTTTGGTCAAAACACCGGCAGTATCACGGGTGTCGTGCGGGACGCTGCAACAGGCGAACACTTGGCTTTCGTCAATATATTGCGCAGCACCGGTGAGGGTACAGCGACGGAATTGGAGGGAAATTTTGAAATGCAGAACCTCGCCATCGGTACCTACACGCTGACTGCGTCATGCGTTGGGTACGAGTCGGAGGTTTTGAGAGATGTAAAAGTGGAACCTGGCCGAAAAACGACGGTGGCCTTCGAATTGGAGGCAATTGCTATCCTCGGAGATGAAGCCATAGTAACCGCTACCCGGATGCCGCAAGCTGCCAAACTGGCCCCAGCGAGTGTGGCGCTCATCACCTCCCAGCAAATTAATGAAAAGAATATTTCCACCTTTGACCAGGCTTTTGACGAAACGCCCGGCGTGGTGGTTACCCGTTCCAGCGGCGCCAATGTGCAGGCCTTTTCTATTCGTGGCGCATCGGAGGTGGCAGGCGGAGGCATTGGCAATCGTGTGCTGCTGCTGATAGATGGTCGGCCGGCCCTCAGTCCCGAATCAGCGGGGGCATTGTGGAACCTCGTGCCGCTAAATTCCATCGACCGCATTGAGGTGGTGAAAGGGGCCTACTCCTCGCTCTACGGTTCTTCAGCGATGGGTGGTGTCGTAAACGTAATTACCCGCAACCCAGCGTTGGAACCCAAGACCAAAGTCCACCTGAATTATGGCTTTTATGAAAAGCAGCCAAAAAGCTTTGGCGACTACCGCTACAATGATTTTTATACCTTGGAGGCAAGTCACAGCCATAGTTTTAAGCGTTTTTCCTACCTCCTCGACGGCGGCTGGAAACACAACGACGGCCACCGGGAAAAGTCGGGCTTCGACCTGCTCAACTTCTACGGC
>JAHEAS010000305.1 GCA_024642645.1 Saprospirales bacterium
TCTTCTGCGACTCGGGCGTGCCTTCGCCGACCTTGACGCCACTGGGCCCACCGAAAAGGATGGAGAGGCCCGCCGTCTCGTTGTCTTTGTTCTGGAGTTGGGCATTGTCCCAGCCGTTGGGAATGCCGTTGTCAGCGTACACCAAGCCAGTGAAACCCTGTTTGCGCCAGAAATGCGACTTCATGCCGAGCATCAGTTTGGCGTTGGTGCCAAAGCCGAGTTGGTTGATGCTCTCCCGTTTGATGCTGGGCATTTCGATGGGGAAATCCACTTGGCGCAGTTTGGGGAAGGGAAGGGCGAGGATGACGTAGTCCGCTTTCACGTCTTCGCTCATACCGCCGAAATGGAGTTTGTAGCCGCTACCGTCTTGGCGGAGCGATTCGAGTGGGCGGTTCAGGTTGATGTGCGAGGCGTATTTCTGGGCAAGAGCATCTGGGATGCGCTGGTTGCCGCCCCGCACCTTGTAGCGCTCATCGCTGGAACCGAAGAGGGCGATATGGCCGTCGTCCGTCTCTGACGAAATGAGCACGGTGAGGTTGAGACTGGACTGCACCTTCGGCGACAGGCCGTACTCCGACTCGTAGGCGTTTTCGATGAATTTCCGAATCCAGCCCTTTGCCCCGATTTTTTTTAGGTATTTGCAAAGACTCATGTTGTCCAGCTTTTTGACAAATGGGTCTTTGTTCAGGTAGTTTATTTCGCTGTATTCCGGCAGTTTTTCCATGTCCGTCGCCATGCGTGGGGCGAAGTTTCGGAACTCGTTCACGACTTCCTCCAAGGTGCGGAGTTTGCCATCAAAAAAGAAAGCCTCGCCCTCTAGTTCGGTTTCGCTGGATTGGAAATAGTCCACCAGTTCAATGTCAAACTCCTTGGCGAGGTCCCACATATCGGTGTGGTCGGTGTCCACGAACTCGCCGCCGAACTCCGTCCAGGTGCCGTCGCCCATGGCGTTTTTTACGGTAAAAATACGGCCGCATGTGCGGCCACTGGCCTCATAAATGGTGGCGTCGAGGTTGTGCTTTTTTAGATGGTGCAGGGCGTTCAGGCCCGCCATGCCACCACCCACGATGACGATGCGGGGTGCGACTCCGCCAATAAACGGTGCGATGAACGACTTGGCTGGATTTAGCGTAAAACTGGGTGCAATGGCGCTTGCCACGAGGGTTTTACCCATGTTCTCCAAAAAACGGCGACGGCTGTTGGCAGCCTCTTTGGCCTGACCGATGACCTCGGCAGTGCCGGTTTGCAGTCGCTCTGCCCTTAGAGCCAAGGTGAAAGCCCTGCGCACGGTGGCGAAAAGGTGGGTACGGATTGTCTTCATGAAAGGTGATTTTTGTTTGCCAAATGTACAAAAATACACCTGATAAATCGCCGCTTATTTCAGCATCTCTTTAACCCCATCCAGCATCAAGCTGACCCATGCGGCGTATTGCTTCCCCGAAGGGTGCAGACCATCGCTGGCCACAAGCGTGGGGTCGTCCAGCCCGCCCCTCGAAATGGGCGTGATGTCAAAATAACGGATGCCCATCGCTTCGGTGATTTCCCGGTTGGCAGTGTTGAATTCGTCAATGCCTTGGGAGATGGTCGCAGTGCCATTGCCAAAAGGTGTGTAAGCATAATCGGGAATGGACACCACGAAAACCCGCTCCTTTTTGCCTCCGGCAAATGCGATGGCTTGGTTGAGCAAGGCTTCAAATTCCGGTTTGTAGGCTTCGACCGTACGGCCCCGGTATTGGTTGTTGACGCCAATGAGCAGCGAGACCAGCGAAAAGGTACTATCTGTGGTGAGGTCGGAATTGGTGATGCCAGCGGTAAGTTCATCGGTCGTCCAGCCAGTTTTGGCGATGATGCGCACCTGCTCGATGTCGATGCTGTCCACTCGGAGTCGGTCGGCTAGTTTCACCGGAAAACGGTCTTTTTCTCCCACCGATTGGCCGATGGTGTAGGAATCCCCAAGGGCAAGATAGGTGAGCTTGGCAGGTTGATAGGGTGCTGGCAAATCTTTTTGGAGGGTACAGTTTGCCAAAAGCAGTGGCAGCAAAAGCGACAGTAAACGGATTTTATTGGACATTTTTCGATGATTTGTGAACGGTAAATATCAACAGCATTTACGATGAAATTAACCTGTGCAGATTTTTCGAACAATTTCAATGGCGTGGTGCTTCTTTTCTTAAATTGCCCCCTAAAACACCAACTATGCAAGCTTGTTCAATAGCCATCGCCTGTCTTCTGCTTTCCATCTCCACTTGGAACGGTTGCGGGGATAAGATTTCTTCCAGTTCTAAGTCCCCAATGAATGAAAAATGGATTCAACTTTTCAATGGTAAAAACCTCGATGGGTGGGACATCAAAATCGCCGGTTTTGACCTCAACGACAATTACCAGAATACCTTCAGCGTGAAAGATGGCGCCATCACGGTGAACTACGACGGCTACAAAAACTTCGATGCGCACTACGGTCACTTGTTTTACAAAAAGCCTTTTTCGCACTACCGCCTGAGGATAGAGTACCGCTTCATCGGCGAGCAGGCGCCTGGTGGTGAGGGTTGGGCATTTCGTAACAGTGGGGCCATGCTCCACGGCCAGACCGCAGCCAGCATGGCAAAGGACCAAGACTTCCCGATTTCCATCGAAGCGCAGCTCCTCGGCGGCGATGGGGTGGAAGAACGGCATACTTCCAACCTCTGTACCCCCGGAACGCATGTGGTAATGAACGGCAAATTGGAAACGGGGCATTGTTTTGATTCCAGCTCAAAGACTTATCATGGCGACCAATGGGTGACGGCGGAGTTCTTGGTGCTTGGCGATTCGTTGATTCAGCACATGCTCGAAGGGCAAGTGGTGATGGAATACAGTAAGCCGCAGATTGGCGGTGGTGTGGTGAACAACTATGACCCTGCAGTGAAAATTGACGGGACGCCATTGCGGAGCGGCACCATTTCGTTGCAGAGCGAAAGCCACCCCGTGCAGTTCCGTAAGGTGGAATTATTGGATTTATCGGCTTTGCAAAAATGAATTAGCGCAAATTGGCTATGCTTGGCTATATTTGACCCCATGCAACTTAATGACGGCCTGTATGTTTGCAGTCCAACGGGGGTTCATTTGAACCAGGCCTGGCGCTGACAATTCAATTAGCAAAAAGGTTTTTCCTCTTCCTTCCTTCCAAGGTCGTTAGACTTAAAATTTCCAGTTAATCTTTGTTGTTTTCGTTACAAACTGTGGCGGATACGTATTTTTGAGAGCTTTTGTCAATAGGGCAAAAAGTTCTTGTGAACTGGCGGGTATGTCGCAGGGCCAAATAACTTTCAATAATTGAAAATGACCATTTTTGTATCCAAGCTCACCCGGCTCACAAAAAGCGACGAGCTGCTCCGGATTTTTGGCGATTTCGGGAACGTGAAGTCCGCCGAGGTTATGATGGACAGGGTGACCGGCAGGTCGAAGGGCTTTGGATTTGTAGAAATGGAAAGCGATGTTGAAGCAGCCGATGCCATTCAGGGTTTACACAATTCTGAATTGGGCGGTAGTACAATCACGGTGAAAAAAGTGCCAGCCAAAAGTTAGGGGCGGCAATCTGAATATTTCATCGTTTCTTGGCTTCAAAGGGCTGTCTTGTGACGGCAGTAGGTTGAATTGGCGGCATCGTACTTAACCTTCAGGTTTCAATTACAACGTGTAAAATCATGAGAAAAGTAAAATTCAAGAGCACTGACAAAATGCAGGCTCAATTTGCCGCCACCGTGCGGAAGAACGTGGACAATTATTTCAAAGAGCGAGCAATTTCACCCAAAGGCAATTGGGAAATGAAACTGAAATCGGCAGCCATGCTGTCCATGTACCTCGTTCCATTTGCGCTGATACTTATTTTCCCGATGAGCGCTTGGTTGGTATTGCCACTGGCCATTATCATGGGCATCGGCAAGGCAGGCATCGGTATGGGCGTCATGCACGATGCGGCGCACGGCTCCTATTCCAGTAAAAAATGGGTGAACGATTTGATGAGCGCCAATATGTACTTGCTCGGCAGCGACGTCTTCATTTGGAAAGTACAGCACAACGTCCTGCACCATACCTACACGAACATCGAGGGACTGGACGGTGACATTGGCCCACGTGGCCCACTTCGCCTTTCCGAACATGCGCCGCTCCTGAAGATACACCGCTACCAGCACAAGTACGCTTTTCTTTTCTACGGACTGATGACCCTATCGAAAATGGTGCGTGACTTCAGTCAACTGCGGGAATACACCAAATCGGGCATCACGGCCAGTCAGCAGCGCAATCCCATCGTTGCGACCATCCAGCTTTACTTTTTCAAAGCGGCTTATCTATTTGCGGCCATTGGACTACCGTTGATGCTGACCGATTTCAATGTCTGGCAAGTGCTGGCCGGGTTTTTTATCATGCACTGGGTAGCTGGATTTATTTTGGCCACCATTTTCCAGCTAGCGCACGTGATAGAAGGCGCCGAACAACCGCTGGAGACAAAAACCGGCATAATTGAAAATGACTGGTTTGTGCACGAATTGCAGACCACTGCCAATTTTGCCCGCAACAACCGTATTTTGGGTTGGTATATTGGCGGACTGAATTTTCAGATAGAACACCATTTGTTCCCGCATGTCAGCCATATACATTATTCTAAAATAGCGCCCATTGTGGAGAAAACGGCGCAAGAGTTTGGGTACACCTACAATGCGAAACTTACGTTCAAAGATGCCCTTGTTTCACATATTCAACGTTTGAAAGATTTGGGAACTTTGCAGCCAGCGATGGTCTAGGTGCTAGTTTTTTTTGTTAAAATGCCCGTAGCAATTGAATTTGCTACGGGCATTTTAAGTGAATGAAGCGACTGCTGATAAGTGTCAAAATCCTGTTCTCTCAAACAACTGTTCGGGTGTTGTTTTTGCTTCCCCAAAAACTATATTTGCCCCTTATTTAATTCAAGTTGCGGATAATTCAATACTTGAGCTGGTTGATGGAGTTTATGAGGTTGATAAGGGTTGATTTTACCCCCAAGCTGCTAAATATCAACCTTTATCAACTAAATCAACCCTTATCAACCAGCATCCGCAGCTTAGGTTAATTAGCTGGGCATAAGTCCCAAAAAGAACGAAAAACACACCTTGCTTATGTTGAAGACGATACTCCTGCTACTGCTTGCGCTCATCGTATTGCCATTGGTCGCCTGGTACTCTGATGAACCCCTTTCTCTCGAACAAAAAGACATGCTATTTGCCATGCTCAAACTCTATGTGGGCGTGGCAC
>JAHEAS010000306.1:0-421 GCA_024642645.1 Saprospirales bacterium
GTCAGGCTTGAAGTCAAACAGCTCTAACTGACTGGGGGCTCCTGCCATGTGGAGGTATATAACTGATTTTGCTTTTGGTAAAAAATGTGGGGATTTCAAGCCCATTGGGTTGGCGAGGTCGAAGGGCTGCCGATGAGTGTTTTTGCAACTGCCGAATAGATTGCCCAATGCCATTGCACCGATGCCAAATAATGACTGGCGCAGGAAAAGCCGTCGAGTATCGAGCGCTACCGCTTCTTTTTCCGAGATAACATTTTGCTTCATTTCTAAAGTTTTGCCCAAAGTAAGGTAGATGCTCAGAAAAAAATTAATCAAAATTGATTTCACAAATAAAATTGCTATTTTAGCCACAAATAACCTCCCTCAAAATGGTCAAGTACTTACAGCAGCTTTTGGCGGATATTGCATATGCTATTCAAAT
>JAHEAS010000306.1:431-5266 GCA_024642645.1 Saprospirales bacterium
ACGAAGATGACGAAACTGCCTTAGCAGCAGCCAAATCATTCAAGGTTAGCGAAATCTACGACATACCTTTCGAGGCTTTTCCACCCGAAAAATTGCTTTCAGACACACAAGTTATCCTCCTACTGGATAGTATCCACCAGCTTTGGTCGAGTTGGCGACTCTGGTGGGAATTGCCTCCCCAACTTTCCGATAGACAACATTACAGTGCCCTATTACATGCCATGCAACATGAAGTGGTAGCTTGGAGTGCCGTTAAGGGCGGAGACTTAAAAATCTGTCAATACGAATCGGGCAACTATTGCCCATTTAAAAAAGATAGTAGCTACTGCCACTGTAGAGCGTTGGATGATGTCATCAAGCAAGATATTTCCATTTGGGAAGAGCATGTGCGTTCACAGGGCCTCGACCCATACCGAGAACTTTCAGAAGAAGAGGGTGCGGCCTTTGAAGAAGCTATTCGAAAACGAAATCTTCAAAAACGTTTTGGTGATGACTGGATTAGTTTTGAACTAGATGATAAAGGCTTTGGGGTCGATCATTTTAACGAAGAAAAAATCTTACCTGAGCATACTGGGAGTGACGAAGACTGGACATCCTATTTTTTCTGGGACGAAGACGACAGTAGCGAAGATGAACAAATGCCTGGAGATAAAGATGATAAGGAATTGGACAATTTGTCTGATGAAAATGACCCAGACCTGCCCTTATTTTAGTAGATTCTCTCATCGCCAACTAAATCTAACAAGCCGCTGTCTTTCAAAAGATTAAAGGCTACACCGTATAGAAAAATCACCATACATCCACTTTGGTACAATTCTTGGCTAATATGCGGGTAGCAATAGTTTGCCTGAAATACCTTCCTCAAGTTTCCCCCTGTATTTTTTAGAATTGAGTACCCTTCCGCTGTGAAGGTTGACTTTCACAAAAACTAGAACAGAATGAAACACACGGACATCAATTCCTACTTTCGGCATTTCCTTCCCACTCAGGGCCTAGTCTATGGCCATTTTACAATACAATATAATTTGGCATCAGTCAATGCTCCCTTTACAATAGAATGGGGCGGCGATATTTAAGCATAAAAATGCCGTTTCAAGTGCTGTTCTATTTCCTTCTTGTTTCCATTTCATTTTTTGGGTCAAACTATTCCATTTTAATCTAAAAGACAAAAAAAAACATTTTGGAATAATAAAGCATCCAAAAAAAATTCGACAACATTAACACCCATTCCCCCCTGGACGAACGAACGATTTATGGTCTTGCACCAGTCTTCACATCACACTAAGTACTTAATAGTGCTTTTCCTTATGTTCTTTGGACAACTGGGGAAGGCTGATCATCCATTTGGTTCACAAATGGGAAGTTTTGGGGAAAGGACCTATGAAAAACTTTCTATTCGGTTGGATAAAATGGCTTCAGCTTGGATGCCACCAGTCTGCAGTTTCCTAACCAATCCTGACTTCGAGTCGGATTTTTCAGGATGGCTAACAGGTAGTTCTGTCAATATTACTTCGGATAGCTATAGTGGGTCAAAAGCTGCTAACCTCACAGGTTCAAGTAGTTTTGTATATCAATCAAAAACCGGTATCACTCCAGGCAGGGTATACAATCTTTCGTTTTATGGGAAAATTGAAAGCAGTCCAAGTTCTGCTGTGGCTGTTATCAGATTCAAGAATTCTAGCAATACCGTGCTAAACTCCACTTATATAGATGTGACTTCATCTTCCTATCAAGCCTATTATTTAAGTGCCACAGCACCTGCAGGCGCCTATTATATGGATGTCTATGCTTTGAAAACGGGATGGTTTGGCAGGTTAAAAGTGGATAATTTCTGTGTGCAAGAAGTTATTCCAGCAATAGGTTCCTGCATACTTGCTCATAATACAGGATTTGAAAACGGAATGGATAATTGGTCTATCTCAGGAGGGACCATATCAAACACAACCGATGCGCACACTGGAGCTTCTGCAGCCGAATTTGTTAGCAACGCAACGACACTTTCCCAGAGACTAGCCATCGAGGCTTCCAAAACTTACGAATTATCGGTTTGGGCTAAAGTATCATCCAGTGCTCCTTCTTCTGCAGACATCACGCTTAATTGGCTAGATATCAATGGAAATACTATCCACAGTATTGTCCAGCCAGTATTACCCAATGTAACTGAATATAAGCAGTTTATACTTATAGGAACAGCACCATCCAACGCTGTATATGCAGAAATTGGTGGCTCAAAATCTGGCTCTTCCTCAAGAAGGCTATATGTCGATGATTTTTGCTTAAGTCGGGCAAACAACCTTGGCGGGAATAGTTTCAATCTTACTTGTGGCTGTTCTGACAACATGCTGCCGAACGGTAGTTTTGAGGAACTTAATACAACCTCTTTCCCGTACACATTGGAAGGAAAAAGCGTGACAGCAATTTCCAACAACAACTCCTCTACTACAAGCCCTTGGAAAACTTCCACTAATTCTAAATATTCCTTTGTCGTAAAGGACATTCCTTCCACGGTGAACAACCCTGACGGAGACTATTTCATGTGGCTACCAGATAACAACGACAAATGGTTTTCGCTTGTAGATTTTACCAACAACCTAAAACTCGAAGACGGGGAGCAGTACACCCTTTGCTTCTATGCTGCGAGTTGGGCAGGTTCCTTGGCTACCAATGGATTACCCGATGGAGGCACGGAAACTCAAATTCCAGCGGTGGTGGACCTCGGTATTAGCTTTTCAAGTGGATATACCGACGTGGAAGCTTGGTCGGTTCCTGCAAGCCCAAGTTTTACTAACTTAAGCTGGAAAAAATACACCTACACCTTTACTTATAGCTCACTCAACCCAATATCCAATTTCAGTATTGGCAATATTCGCAACAATGTAGGCCTTGCCATTGATGCTGTCAATTTATCAAAAGTGAATTGCCAAACTGAGGTCTCGTGTGGCCCAGGTGCAATTGGCTATCAACGCTGGACCGGCATTTCGGGCTCAAACATCTACGACTTGTTGACCAATGCCAATTACCCCAATAACTACAACGAATCTGGTTTAATCTACTCGTTCCAAGGCCCTGTCAATTACGGCGATAATTACGGAACAAGGGTTTTGGGCTATTTGAAGCCTAGCATCACTGGCAACTATACCTTTAACGTTACATCCGACGACAATTCAAGGCTGTACCTTAGCTCAAACAATAGCCCACAGAACAAATCATTAATTGCCTACGTGTCGGGATGGACAAACATTACAGAATATACCAAATACCCGCAGCAAACTTCTTCCACCATCGCCCTTACAGCCGGCACAAAATACTATATTGAACTGGTCCAAAAAGAAGGTGGTGGACTTGACCACTTCCAGGTTCAGTGGAAAACGCCTGCAAGTTCAACCTGGACCATTATCCCAGGAGCGAATTTGGCGCCTATTTGCTATCCCGAAGTTTGTAATAATGGCCTGGACGACGACTTCGACGGACTAACCGACTGTGCTGACCCTGATTGTTCGAATGGACTAATAGCCACCTACTCGGTAACCGATGAGAACTGCGGAACAGGTGGAGGAGCAATTGACATAACTACCACTTCCACAGACCTGCCAATTTCCTATCAATGGTCGGACATGACACCTACCGCTTGGTGGACTTTTGAAAAAAACCTTGACGACGTATCTGGCAATGACCATCATAGCAATGGTACCTCTGGCAGCTTCCTTTATTCAAAGGATGCTGTGCAAGGAGGGTATTCCATTTATTTCAACGGTAATTCTTATGTAAGATACAGCCTAGACAACGGCTTCATGGAGCAGCCGTTCACGAAATTAAGTATCTCGATGTGGCTAAAACCAGAAACCCTCAGCGGCATACAGACCGTATTTGATGAAGGTGGTTCCACAAACGGACGAGGAATTGCCATGCGTTTGACCAACAACACGCTTGTTGCAAGGGTTCGCCAATCAGGATTTGTGGAAGTATCAGCCACCTACCCCTCGGACGGCAATTGGCACCATATTGCTGCCGTGTTTGACAGTGGAGACCTGACGATGTACATCGATGGCGTCCTAGCCAACACCTCAACGGCCAGTAACTTCACTTCTGTCAGTGGTCATGGTAACAACGGTGGCTTTGGCAGTTCCATTGGTGGCAGTGTATTAAACAGTTCTGGTACAAACTACAAAGGCCAGATGGATGACATTCGGTACTATCACGAACTTGGACTGAACGCCAACCAAGTTGCTGACATTGCCCGAAATGACGGCGATCGTACTAACCTATTTGCGGGAGCATACACAGTTTTGGTCACATCAGCTTCGGGCTGCACAAATTCACAGACCATTAATGTAAACAGTGTTTCAAATCATACAAATGGGGGTATCATCGTAGGTGATGAAGCTTCATGCAACGGAGCCTTTGACCCAAGCATCATCACTAGTAGCGCCCCAGCAAGTGGTGGTGGCGCTGGCTCAACGGAGTACCAGTGGCAACTCAGCCTAGACAATGTGGTTTGGACAAATATTGCTGGCGCAAACGCAAGTACCTATGACCCGGGCGTTATCGCAACAACCACCTATTACCGCAGGGCGGGAAGGAGAATCCCTTGCCTTGCTTGGGTCTATTCAAACAGCATAACAAAAAGCATTAACTCCAACTATTCCAGCCCTGGCAGTATCCTCGGTGATGAAATGAATTGTGGGGGCTATGACCCTGCACTAATAACAAGTACCGCAGTTCCAAGTGGAGGCATGGGCGGAACACTCAGCTACCAATGGCAATCTAGCACGGACAGCATAATTTGGTCTGATATTACTGGCGCAGTCGGTCAGACATTTGACCCGTCGCCAATA
>JAHEAS010000307.1 GCA_024642645.1 Saprospirales bacterium
GGTGGAGGTGGTTCCGCCGTCCTTGGTGTTTCCATCTCTATCTCTTCATCAAGTGTTCCCAAGAGTCCAGAAACGTCAATAACTTTGTCGTATTTGGTCCAACTGAAAGCAAGTATCATCAGGATAATGGCAGCAAGAATGCCAAAATTCCTAAATGTTGTACCCAAGCTAAAGGTATCTACTTCTGGGTACTTGTTTCTGCCCTCCAATGGAGAGCTGAATGTAGTTCCGGCATGTTTTGCCGTTAAGTTGCTCTCTGAACGTTTCTTGTAAACACCCTTTACTATTATGATAAGGGCTACGGTCAACAATACTATCAGAATTGAAATGAGCATTACGATTGATCCACTAATTTCGAAATCCATATTTGGTTATTTTTTAGTGAAGTGAAAATTGAATATAAAATAAACTAAAACAGCGCCGATAAAGTTAGCCACTATGTCCCAAACTTCGAAAAATCTATTTGGGAAGAAACTCCATTGTACGATTTCCATCAAAACTCCGTAAATCGTAACAACTAAGGTGGCAATTAATACTGATTTGGATGTAAGGTTATCACTTGAAGCCAAACCTTTTATTACTAGCCAATTGAAAATACCATAAATGGCAAAATGTCCCAATTTGTCGGTAGCAATAATTGTTTCTGGTAATTGTACCCCAGGCATGGTCGATAAAATCAAAACAACAATTGCCCAGAGGATTGCAGGAACAAAAGGCTTCATGTCAAATAACTTATGCCCAAAAGATGCGACGCTTCCAAAATTTGGTGTGTGATTTCAATTTTTTTTTGAAAATCAACCGACCAGTTCATTGTAGGCAGCTGAATCTAACAACTCGTCTAGTTCCGAGAGGTTAGTCATTTCTATTTTGATAATCCAACCAGTGTTGTACGGGTCTGAATTAACTAGTGTGGGGTCATCACCACCGTTTTCGGCAATTTTAGAATTGAACTCTATGACTTTTCCTGAAACCGGCATAAACAAATCTGAAGTTGTCTTCACTGCTTCAATAGTTCCAAATACCGCTTCTTTTTCCAAGGATTCCCCTGCTGTTTCGACTTCGACATAAACGATTTCACCGAGTTCTCCTTGGGCAAAATCAGTGATGCCAACTACGGCAATATTTCCTCCTTCAACCCTTATCCATTCGTGGTCTTTGGTGTATTTCAAGTCTGCTGGTAGATTCATAAAATAGCTATGTTTTGTTAGTTCAATATTTCAATAAAAAGACATTTCAAGAGGCCGGTGTTCATACCACTTAATTTTTCATGCTACAAGCGTTTTCACAAAAAGCCATTTGTGTTAATCAATCCAAGGCTAAAGCTTTTCTTTGCCATTTTCTAAACCAAAAACATTGAAAGCTAATTGAAAATGGATTGGTAACTATCATCCTAAAAAGTCCTCGCTAAGGTGGCCCAAATGTAGTGTAATTCTCAAAACAACAATACTTAATGGAGGAATTTATGCGAAGCGTAAAATAGCTTCTTGAAAAATCAATTGCCTGCAGTATTGAACTTTGCAAAACAGTTTTCAAAAAAAACCGGGCTTGCGCATAAATGCTTGCAAGCCCGGCGAAAACACGCTCTCTCTAATTTTTATCCTGCTAAGATAAGGTTTTTTGCAAAAAACAAATCATTTGTGTCGATTTTTATGGAAATTTTTGGGGGCGATATTTAACATGTAGATACATCTAGCTGATTCTCAACGACTTTTCAGAAACCCACTTTTTTATATCCTTCGCACCGGTTACTTCCTTACGTTTCCAAATTGATGCGAATAAGAAGCCACTAATCTTGTTTGCAATCACTAATTAATGAAATTGATTTATCCACATGTTGAAGGATTTTTTAGGCCGGTTGTCAATGAAAGCGAACCAAAAATCAATATTCTGGACTACCTAACAGCTAAAATTGACACAAACATTTTAAAATGTCTTAGCAGTTAAGTTTTGAAGGAAAAGAAAAAGGATTATCTTTGCCCGCTAATTTAAAAATCGAAAAAAATCTAACATGAAAAGTGATATCCATCCAAAGAATTATAGAAAGGTAGTTTTCAAGGATTTCTCTTGTGACGAATCTTGGATTACCTATTCTTGCGCTCAAACCAAAGACAGCATAACTTGGGAAGATGGCAACGAATACCCGCTTGTGAAGCTGGAAATCTCATCTGCCTCGCACCCATTTTTTACTGGCAAAATGAAGTTTGTTGACACAGCAGGCCGTATCGACAAGTTCAACAAGCGTTTTGCGAATACAAAATTCAAAAAAGAAGAATCTCCAGCAGAGTAATTCTTCAAATGATTTTTTGCAATTCAAAAAGCCTCGACTCTACAGTTGAGGCTTTTTTTGTAAACTTGCCCTTGTTATTTATTTCTTAGAACCAATTTGCACTAAGTAGCTTATTCCCAAGCCTTTTCAATGAAAAACATTATTCTCTTCGATAACGAAACCAGAGACCACCTGCTTCCTTTCACCTTCACACGTCCTGTTTGTGAAATCAGGCTCGGCTGCATGACAAATCGGGAACGCTGGGAAAAGTGGATGAATGGCAAGGCATCGTTTATCACACAGGATTATTTGTCAGAGCGATATGACATCACCATTTCAGAAGTAAATTACCTCATAAACGGCTCAGTTCTTCCGACCCACGAAATCGTTTCACTGATTAATCAGATGGAAAACGGCGGTGCCATGCTGCTAGAAGGTGAATTGATTGCCGCCGTTCTCGACCGGACCCAATTTAACCGACTAATGGATGACGATATCGAGGACCTCAACAGTTTTGAAATAAAGGAATCTCCTGTATTAAAAATGAACCGGCTTTGGGACATTTTTCAACTGAACGAAAAAACCATTATTTCTGACTTCAAACTCTTGACGGCTGGTCGGACATCACTACCCATCAGCCAGAGCAATACAGTTATAGGCACTGGTCAAATTTTTATTGAAGAAGGAGCTAGCATAGAAGGTGTCACCCTGAACGCCAGTAAAGGCCCTATCTACATTGGTAAAAATGCCAAGGTCATGGAAGGGGCACTAATTCGTGGGCCTTTTGCCATCGGAGAGTATAGCGTTGTAAAAATGGGTGCTAAGATTTACGGCCCAACTTCTATTGGTGCGCATTGCGTAGTAGGAGGTGAGGTAAAGAACATCGTCATGTTCAATCATTCCAGCAAGGGACACGAGGGCTACCTTGGCAACTCTGTCATTGGTGAATGGTGCAACCTCGGAGCCGACACTAACTGCTCAAATCTCAAAAACAATTGGGACGAGGTGAAACTTTGGAGCTACGTCACCGGTCAATTGGAACAAACGGAGCAATTGAAAATCGGTCTCATCATGGGCGATTATTCAATGTGTGGCATTAATACCATGTTTAACACCGGCACAGTTACCGGCCTTTGTTGCAATTTGTTTGGCGCTGGATTCTTGCCCAAGTTTATGCCCTCCTTTTCTTGGGGTGGTACAGATAATTTTTCTACTTATGTTCCGGAAAAGGCTTTTGATGCTGTTGAAAGAATGATGGCAATTCATGGCCATCATTTGGAGGCCGAAGACCGCCTACTGCTGATGGCTGTTTTTGAGGAAACCGCTCAATATCGCCCATGGGAGCAGAAAGAAGAGTCGGGGCGGAAGTTTTTCAAAATGTTTGACTCGAAATCTTAACCTCTAGGTTTGCAACTTTGCTGTTTTGGAAAAAAATTCTTAGCTATCTCGTTGATATTCAATTGGATAGTGCTGCGACAGCCCTTAACCCTGTCTTAAATCTTTCGCTCCGCAAAGGACGATTCTATCTTACCACTACCAACGCCGTTTATTCATTCGGCGACTTGTACGACAATTTCACAAAGACTTTTTATAAGGTCGATTTTGAAAAATACAAGTTTCAAAGCCTTCTTGTACTTGGCTTCGGCATGGGCAGCGTACCTTATATGCTGGAGCAAATTTTTGGTCAAAAAATGCGCTGCACAGGCGTGGAGGCCGACGTCAAAATTGTTGAATGGACCACGAAATACACCTTGCCCACCCTCTCCCAACCAATCCAACTCGTTCACATGGACGCTTTAGCTTTCGTTGAAAAGTGTACCCAAAAATTCGATATTCTCGTCGTGGACTTGTTCTTGGACGATGTTGTACCAACACAATTTGAAGCCTTATCTTTTTTGCAAAAAACAAAGGGATTGCTAAATCCAAACGGCCTGCTGCTCTTCAACCGCCTTACCGACACAGACATATCCATTTCAGCTACACAGCTTTATTTTGAGAAAACGTTCAAGTCCGTTTTCCCTGAAGGAACTTACCTAGATGTGGATGGAAACTGGATGCTTGCTAACCGGGCAGCTTGGGTTTGATACTTTCATTTTCATCAAACTCAAATTCCAACTGCACACCCTCCCCTGCCCCTTCCCGCTCCAAGTTTGAGACGGAAATACCTAACAACCGCACTGCTTCGAATTCGTGCCGACTGGCTTCCAGTAGTTCAAAAGTCGCCTGTTGTAGTGCCTCTAAGCTTCGGATTTCACCACCAAACGACTTGCTGCGGCTGATGATTTTGAACTCCGGCGTCTTCATTTTAAGTGTCACGGTCCGACCGAAATTGTCGTGTTTGACCATGTAGTTGAACACCGTTTCGATGATGGGCACCAGGCGTTCTTTCATTTCGGCGGTATCGCTCACATCTTCAAAAAAAGTTCGCTCTGCCCCAATGGACTTACGTATGCGGTTGGGGTTCACAGGCCGATTGTCCTCCGCTCGCACGATGCGGAAGTAGTAGCGTCCGGACTTGCCGAAGCGTTGTGAGAGTTCGATTTCGTTGAAATTTCGTAGGTCACCACCAGTTCGGATGCCCATTTTCTTCATACGCTCCGATGTCACTTTGCCAATGCCATGGAATTTCTCGACGGGCAGTTTTGCCAAAAAATCTAATGCCTCCTCAGGCAGAATGGTTTTCATGCCATTCGGTTTATTGATATCGGAAGCCACTTTCGCCAAAAACTTGTTGAAGGAAACACCCGCCGAAGCCGTAAGCCCCGTCTCCTCTTCGATTCGACGGCGAATGTCCATGGCGATTTGCATGGCAGAGACAATGTTTTTCTTATTTTCGGTGACATCGAGGTAAGCTTCGTCCAACGAAAGTGGCTCCACCAGGTCGGTGTATTCAAGGAAGATTGCACGGATTTGCTTGGAGACTTCGTGGTAGGCCTTGAAGTTGGACTTCACAAAAATGATGTTCGGGCAAAGCCGCTGCGCCGTAATACCCGGCATT
>JAHEAS010000308.1:0-2818 GCA_024642645.1 Saprospirales bacterium
CTTGCACAGCAGGACACGCTATTGCTCCTTCCCGAAAAACTAGCCGAAAAGGATATTTACATCCCGATGGAAACGCCAAAAAAGAACATAAAAATCATCTCCGGCAGTCACTTCCCCATTTCTGCAGCGGATTTACCATTCAGCACCCACGTCATCACTCGGGAGGAAATCCGGCGCAATGGCTACGAAACCCTCGTGGATGCCCTGAAAATGGTGCCCGGTATCCGGGTGAGCCAGCCCGGCTCGGCCACGGAGGGCGAGACGTTCTTGATGCGGGGGCTGCTCGGCAACACCTACACCAAAATACTCATCAACGACGTGCCGGTAAAGCCGTCCATGCTCGCCTCCATGCCCATCGGGGCACAGTTGCCCATCAAGGAGGCCGAGCGCATCGAAATCATCTTTGGTGCTGGTGCTGCACTTTACGGCTCCGATGCTGGCGCTGGCATCATCAACATCATCACAAGAGAGTCGGACAAGCCCGTTTTCATGCAGGCCGACTTGGCGGTGGGCACGGGCGTTTATAGCAGCGTGAATGTGATGTTCGGCGGGCGGCTGGGCAGGGACAAGCGCATTTTCAACTACCTCGCCTACGGCTCCAACGTCCTGTTTGAACGCCGCAATATTTT
Source organism: Saprospirales bacterium (assembly GCA_024642645.1). GTDB lineage: Bacteria > Bacteroidota > Bacteroidia > Chitinophagales > Saprospiraceae > UBA6168. Next base: position 630 of record JAHEAS010000308.1, read on the forward strand.
CAACGACAAAAACAATTTTGACCCCTTGACTTATGTGGCTTCGTCTGGTGACACAGCTTTTGCTTCGTTGCCAAATTATGGCGGAACGGCGGCAAATCCCATCCTCACCAACACAGGTCACCTCAGCCGAAAATTCGGCTTCAACCTCAAATACAAGCGCCTCACGCTCTCAGCGGAAACAATGTACCGCCGTGACCACAGCTCACTCGGACTCAACCCAGTGGCCTATTCTTACCGCAACCCACAGACCTACACTGGGGAGTCCATCATGAAGTTCAACCTCAATATTTTCAAAGAAAAAGAGAAAAAAAACCGCAAGACCGACTTCACCTACGTCCGTTATAAATTGGACAGCCGTTCGTCTATCCTGCCTGTGCAAAATCGGCTGTCTCTCATGTTATTTGACGCAGCCACTGCGAAGGCCAACCAGAACAGCAACGATAGCACCTTGCAATATTTTACCCAATACTATAACAAGTACCTCAACGGCCTTCGCTACATGTTCGGCGAGTCGAACGAGTTCAGGGTGGAGCATGTCCGCAACTATCGGCTTTTTAAATACATGACGCTGACGGTGGGCGCAAACGTAAAATTCGTGGATGGATTTCCTTTTACAGGGCTGCTAGCGAGGCCAACTTTGGAGGACAAAAACAGGCTTTTCAGCTCAGGCAGCGAGTTCCTGAATGACGAAAATGTCTTCCCAGTTCCGGCTTTCTCCGGCGGTTTTAGCGAGTATAACGCCTTTAGCCAGTTGTTTTACAATGGCAATAAGCTAAAATTGGCAGGTGGCTTCAACTATACCAATGTCGGATTGTCGTTTGGTGATGAGTTCAATGGTAATTTTTCAGGCACCTCTCCCCGGCTTGCGGGTTTATGGAACATCGTGGACAATGTCAATGTCCGCACGGCTTGGGGAATTTCCTATCGGACGCAAAACATCGCCTATCGGAGCAACTCTTATGTGGTCAATTCAGAAGAAGAAAAACCGCTCTATCGGAGCAAGTTGAATATTTTCCCCGAAAAAACAAACTCGTGGGAAAGCGGTATTAGGTGGAAAAAGGAAGGTGGCAATGTAGGCGCCGATCTAACCCTCTTTGTCAACCGCACCTCTCGGCTGCTGCGATACCGCTACGACGGCAGGTTTCTCGACCCAGACTCAACCGTTTATGTCGGAAACCTTGGATACACCAATTTTGAAAACTCTTTTGTAAAATATACGGGCGGACAAGCATCCATATTTTTTGAAACGGTCTTTAATGACAAAAAATACAGCGACGGGCTATTGAGCTATTCCTGGTTGAACGTAAAATCTGGTGTATCGGGCCTGGACGAAGGGCTGCTGATGGCTCCACCACACGGAAGCACCTTGCAGTTTCGGAATAGTTTTACCTTGTTCAAAGAATCCACCATCATCTTGGACATCATCCGATACAAGGACATTGCCACGGCTTATTATCCAAAAACAAAGCGAAAATTTTGGACCTGGGACATCGTTTGGCGTTATGCCTTTACCGAGCGCTTTGATTGCTACATGAAAATCATCAACCTTTTCAATAAAGAATATTCGGGAATACAGCCTGAGGCCGACCCAATTGACCTGCTTCGCTACAACCCCCAGTCCGGCTTTTTTCTCCGGCTCGGCATGAACTACAACATTGAATGAAAAACGCAATTTACATACTCCTCCTATCGATGCTGCCATTTGCCGCCACCGCAACGGTTGAACTGGACACCATCAAAACGCTCAGTGAAAGCATCCTGGCCGCCAACCCTGCCGTGGAGGACCTGCGGCTGGCACTTTACGATTTCAGGCTTGCAGAAAAGGAGCAGCGCACGGAAGACCAACTGGAACATTGCCTCCGCATCGGCCATATTTACAACCGGGAGTTGTATTTTTCAAAAGCCGTCAAATACTTCAAACAAGCAGAGCTGCTGGCGAAAAAACTGGGCGACGAGCCGAACTTGCTAAACAGCCAATGGCTAACAGCCAATGCCCTTCTCGCTGATGAAAAGTTTAACGAGGCTCATGCTGCATTCTTAAAAATACTCGAAAAACACGAAGCAGCTAACCACTACGAAGACCAAGTGCGTACACTGGAAAAGTTGTCGCAAACCTGCCTTGCCATTTCCAATTTCCCGAAGGCAAATGTTTACTACCTGAAAACCAAGCAATTAGCTCAACGAAACAA
>JAHEAS010000308.1:2828-5264 GCA_024642645.1 Saprospirales bacterium
GCCGCCACCGCCTTGAACAACCTCGGCTTTGCGGCCAATCGACAGCACGACTTCCAAGCAGCGATAGACTATTTCTCACAGGCCGAAGTCATCTACAGCGCCAACCCGAACATCAAAACCAATTATGTTTACGCCAACCTCGGTATCGCATGGAACAACATTGGCGAGTTTCGACGGTCGCTTGAAAACCTGCAAAAAGCAGACAATGGGCTAAACGATAAAAGCTATGTGCAACATCTGATTGCATCCATTTACCTCAAAAACAAGGATATTTACAACGCCTTGAAATACAATGAGCTGGCCATTGGCTCCGCCAAAAAATCGAAGAACATGCAGGTGGAATGCGATGCTTTTGAGGCTGCTTCGCAAATTTACACGCAGCTTTTCGAGTACGACAAAGCCCTCGATTTTTACAAAAAACACCTCAGCCTGAAGGACAGCCTGCTCCGGGAGGAACGCTTGCAGCAGCAAAACATGGAGGCACTACATTCCCTCCTCGAACGTACCGAAAACGAGACAATCCAAAACCTGAGCGAGGAAGAGTTGCGCCAATTGGCCCTAGCCAAACTTCAAGCAGACAACGAGCGCTTCAAACTGGAAGCCACCAACGAGCGCCTCGATGCCGACCGAAAGGAAAAGGAACTGACCCTGCTTCGGCGCGACCAGGAAATCAAGGAGGCTAACCTTCGCTCCGCAAAACTGGAATCCGAGCGGAACCGGCAGGCACTCAAATTGGCCACCCAACAGCTGCTGGCCGAAAAACAGGGCCGTGAAATTGCCAGCCTTGCGCAGCAAAACAAGCTCGACAGCTTGGAGGCCGCCAACCAGAAAGCCAAGCAGCAGCAGCAGATAGCCATGCTCGAAAGCCAAAAACAGTTGGATAAATTGAAAATTGAGAAACAAGAGAATTTTCGAAAAACCGCTTCTTTTATTGGGCTTTTAGGCGGTGCACTGCTGCTTTTGATTGGGGGCAGTTGGTACTACGGTCGCCGATTGAACAAACGCCTCGCCGTCCAAAACCAGCAAATTGAAGCGCAAAAAACGGAAATTGACGCCGAACGTAGCCGTGCCGAGGGCCTGCTGCTCAACATCTTGCCCGACGAAGTGGCGGCAGAATTGAAGGCACAGGGAGTTGCAACTCCCCGCCACTACGACTCGGTGAGTGTGCTTTTCACCGATTTTGTTGGCTTCACCAAAATAGCTGCCTTGCTCCCACCCGGCGAGGTGGTACAGGAGTTGAACAATTTTTTTCTTGGTTTCGATGAAATCGTGGAGCGGTACAACCTTGAAAAAATCAAGACCATCGGCGATAGTTACATGGCCGCCGGCGGCCTGCCCGTCGAAAACCACAGCCACCCAAGGGACACCGTGGCTGCTGCCCGTGAAATGCTTCACTTTGTGGAACAACAAAATAGCAAGAACGCCGCCGATGGGAAGCCGCAGTGGCGCATCCGCATCGGCATCCACTCCGGCGAAGTCGTGGCAGGGGTCGTTGGCAGCAAAAAGTTCGCCTACGACATCTGGGGCGACACTGTGAATACTGCCAGTCGCATGGAAAGCAACGGCCCGGCTGGGGAGATTAACATTTCAGAAGCTACTTACAAGCTGGTAAATAAATCCTTTACCTGTGAATACCGAGGTGAATTGGAGGTGAAGAACAAGGGGAAGTTGGGGATGTATTTGGTGAAATAGGTTTATCGCTCTGGGAAGGCCGTTGTGAAACTGCAATTTGGAATGTCAGCGCTGATACGTTTTGCAAATATTCCCAATTTGTGCAGGCCCAAATCAATTATCTTACTGCCCTATTTTTCACCTTAAAATTACCCTCATGAAATTGCGCTACTCAATCTGCTTTGTTGTTTTCCTAGCAACGTGGAACCTGATTGCCGCCCAACAGGTATCCGAATTTTCCTTCGGCGATGGCAATTGGAACAATGTAGTCAAAATCTGGGAGGTTCCCGGCGGGAATCTGAACGTATTGGCTGGGGAGTCGGATGACATTGCCTTGTACCGGCTAACCCCGCAGGGAGAAATAATCTGGCGGAAATTCTTTGCCACGAGCGGCGCTGGCAGCGTTCTAGCAGAACCCGAGGATGATGGTTCATTGTGGTTCGGCCACATGGGGAACGGCTACAACATCACTCATTATGACCAAGATGGAGCCGTCCTTTCCACCTTCAATTATTACCATCCCGACCTCTGGGACGACTACTATTTTTCGGCAAAACGGACGCCCGACAAGCAGCATTTTATTCTTTCCTTCAAGGACCAAGACCCGCCCATGGGCATCCGAACGGTAAAGCTAAGCCTCACTGGAGCCGTTGTTTTCAATAAATACATCACCTACAATGACCCCTTTTTCGATCCATTTTACTTTTCAGGCTACATGAATGTTTTGTCAAATGGAAGAATCATCGTCACCGTTTATGATTGGCA
>JAHEAS010000309.1 GCA_024642645.1 Saprospirales bacterium
AAAAGGCCGTTCGCATATCCTGCGCATCATTCGGGAACTGATTGATTTTGAACCACACAGCCACGGTACCGACCTCGGCCAGGCGCTCCGCTATTTCAACAACGTCATCAAAAAACGCTGCATCGGCTTCGTGCTTTCCGACTTCATGACGAGAGGCTACGAGGCCCCATTGCGCATCGCCAGCCGCCGCCATGACCTCATTGGAGTGCACCTTTTTGACCCAAAAGAACAAGACCTGCCCAATGTCGGCCTTATCCGAGCCAAGGATGCCGAAACGGGCGAACTGGCTTGGCTCGACACCTCCTCACCGCAGCTTCGGGCGAAATATGCGCTTTGGTTCAAGGAAAATTACGGGTATTTCAAAACGACATTTTCCCGCAGCGGCACGGACTTCGTGAGCATAAGAACGGACGACAATTACGTGACGGCACTGCTGAATTTTTTCCAAAGAAGAAGGTGAGCTTAGTTTGCAGTTCGACAGTGGGCAGTGGGCAGTCAGAGGCTGCTTCACCCAAATGCGAAAAAAACGTCCAAGTAGGTCATACTCTACTTGGACGTTTTTTTTGTGTCTGAATTAAGCAGACTCAAAACTGCCCACTGTCAAACTGTTGACCCCTTTGGGGCCAACTCACTTCCCAATCCCCTGCCGATATTGCGAAGCCCGAGTCGGGTCTATCCGCTCCATCGTACGGGTCACGGCAGTCTTCTCAGCAGGAGCACCGCCTTTGTAAATTTCAATAATTTCGTCTGATTTCGTATTCGAAAACACCTGCAAAATGATGGAATTCGGGTAACTCCGACTCACTGCTTCCAATGTTTCGAGTGCTTGGGTCATGATGGCCCTCGCCACGTTTGGGTCATCGGCCATGGTGTCGAGCCCCTGGCGGTGGTAGTCATAAATCATCTGGCGGAATGGGCGCATTTTCGGCGATAGGATGTTTTCTACCAGCCAGTATCGGTTGCGATTATTCTCGGTGGAGCGCCAACCCGGCACATTCGCTGCTACGTTGGGCGGTATGCGGTTCACAATGTCCCAAGCAGCTTGAAAATATGGCTCACCACCCAATGGCGCAAACGAATCGTAATCCATTCCGATGGCGAGGTAAGCGTAAAAAGCCAATACAGAGGTCAGGTTATTGAGATAGGTAGTCTGGCTATAATCGAGCGGTTGGAACTGCTCGTAGGAGAACACCAAATCCTTGTCTTGGTGCTTGAAAAGGGCAGTTTCGTAGTTGCTCGCATAAACTGGTCGGATACTCTGAAGCGAGAGTTCCGCCTCAAATGAATTGGCCGAAAGCTCTTTAGAAATCGTGATGACAATATCCAATGCAATGCGCTCCTCCTCCTCATACACATCATTCGTCCATTTTTGGTTGTTCATGAACTCCTCAATGGCCTGCTTAAGTGTTTGAAAAACGGCCGGGTCAGCAGTCTGGAGCTTAGGCGTGTTCATGGTCACCCGCACTTTTAGCTCCTGCGCCTGGAGCGAGCACGCAAAGAATCCGGCGACAAAAAGTAAAAACCAATTTTTCATGTAATTATATTTTTGATAAAACAGCCAGCACTTCATCCACAATATCTTCCGCCACTTCGGCCTTCGTTTTTAACTCGAAATCCTTCCGCTTATTGTCCCGGTGCAGGATGGTAATTTTGTTGGTGTCAAAATTGAAGCCAGCGCCAGCGTCTTGGAGGGAATTCAGCACGATGAAGTCAAAGTTTTTTTTCACCAATTTCTCGCTGGCATTTTTCAGCTCGTCGTTGGTCTCCAAAGCGAATCCAACGATGAACTGGCCCTTGCGTTTCATTTTGCCCAAAGAAGCGGCAATGTCAGGCGTTTTTTCCAGTTCGATAGTCATGCCCTCGCCCTTTTTCTTGATTTTTTGCTCCGCAACATTTGCCGGCCGGTAATCCGCCACAGCAGCCGACAGCACCGCAATATCCGTATTTTCAAAATGCGCTACTGACGCCTCATACATCTGCTGAGCCGATTCCACTTTCACGGTCGTGATGTTGGGGTGCTTTGGATTCAGCTTTGACGGGCCAAGCACTAGCGTCACTTCGGCGCCACGTTCTGCAAATTGCTTCGCAATGGCCACACCCATTTTACCGCTAGAGCGGTTACCGATGAATCGGACTGGGTCAATCGCTTCATAAGTCGGTCCAGCGGTGATGAGGACTTTTTTACCTAAAAACACCTGCGTTTTTTGAAAAAAAATCGTCAAGAAAGCCACGATTTCTTCCGGTTCAGCCATGCGGCCCTCGCCTACCAACCCGCTTGCCAGCTCGCCGTAGCCCACCGGCAGAAAGTGGTTGCCGTAACTTTTCAACCGCTGCACATTGCCTTGGGTGCTGGGATGTTTCCACATGTCGAGGTCCATGGCTGGCGCCAAGAACACTGGGCAGCGAGCAGATAGGTACACCTCCGACACGATATTGTCACAAATGCCGTTCGCCAGCTTAGCCAGAGAGTTGGCAGTGGTCGGAGCGATTACCATGGCATCGGCCCAGAGGCCAAGCTCAACGTGGCTGTTCCATTCTTGCTCGGAAATAACTTGTGTAAAGACGGGCTTTTTCGAAAGGGTGGAAAGGGTTAGTGGGGTGATAAATTCGGTGGCAGCTGGCGTCATTAACACCTGTACCTCGGCCCCATTTTTCACCAAAAGCCGCACTAAGTGAGCGGCTTTGTAGGCAGCAATGCTGCCTGTGACGGCGAGTATGATTTTTTTACCAACCATTTTCTGTAAACTATTGGCTATTAGCCATTGGCTTTTTGCTGCCAAAAGCTAACAGCCAATAGCTAACAGCTATTTTACTGGCGACGGCGTTTGTCGTTGTAGTGGTGGTGGATTTCACCTTTGATGAACTCCTCCGTGGCGATTAGCGTAGGGTTCGGGAGGCGCTCGTAGAATTTAGAGATTTCGATTTGCTCCTTGTTCTCGGTAATTTCCTCGATGGTATCGGTATTTACGGCGAACTCTTCGAGTTTGCTATGCAGCTCGTACTTGAGGTCAATCGCAAGCTGCTTCGAGCGCTTGGTGATGATGGCCAGCGTCTCATAAATGTTCTGCGTTGGCGCTACCATCGCTGTAATGTTGCGGGCTTTTACGTTAGCGTCCAGCCCCTGCGCTTTGGTCTTGATATCTGCCATTTGTGATTGATTTTAATTTCTTAACTGAGTTATTGTAAAAAGATTTGACTTCGTTGTAATTGTCGTTGCCCTTGAATTTTTCGAGGTAGTCCTTGGCGTAAGCAACGGTACTTTTGTAGCGTTCTTCCTGTTTTTCGAAGATGCTGTTTTCAGCAAGCAGGTAATTGGCTTTCGCAATATGGTAGCGCACCTGCTCGGCATTGCTCGTTTCTGGAAAGTCTTTCAACAGGTTTTCGAGCGTGGTGGTAGCAGCTTGGTACTGACGAAGATTAAAGTACAGGATGCCCTCTTCGTAGTTTTTTTTCTCCATTTTCAAGCGCATTTGGTCAATAAGCTTGTTACACTCCTGCAACCTTGGGCTGTTCGGGTAAGTATTGACGAAAAGCTGGAGGTCGTCAATGGCCTTTACGGTGTAGGTCTGTTCCAAACGAAAGCCCGGCGACATCTGGTAATTCGAATAGGCTGCCATGAAGTCCGCATCTTCCCGTTGTGCACTATGTGGGAACGTAGAGGCGAAGTTCTTAAAATAGTAATTAGCCATGATATACTTGCCCAACTTGTAGTACGTATCGGCGTAGGTGAAGTAAACTTTCTCCAGTTCTGGTTTGCCACGATAGGCAGGGATGATAAGCTCCAATAACGTCTGGGCACGCAGGTACTCCTCCTGTTCGTAGTATTCAAAGGCTTTGGCGAACATTTTGTCCGTGTCACCGCTTCCTCGAATTTTTTCATATTCCGATTTGCAATTGACCGATAGCAGGGCAAATGCTGATAAAAAAAGTAATTGAACGAGCCTTTTTTTCATAGGGGCGCAAAGTTAAGCAATTGAGTTGATAAATGTTGATAATGGTTTTAGAGGTTGATAGTGAACACCGTCACGAAAAATATCAATCCTCCTCCACTTGACAAATCTCATCAACCGCTAAAAGTGCGCTAGAAACGCCAGATGGTTGGCTTACAGTATGGCGGAAAATGAAAAAGGCGCTACGAAATGTTCCGTAACGCCTTTTAGCTGTAAGGGGAGGACTCGAACCTCCACGAGGCGGTTAGCTGCAACACAAAGAATAGTGGTCAACCCTGGTCGGATGGTCCGGCTCTATGCTGCGTTTATCCCGTTGTTCCCCACCCCCGAGACAAGAGGGCATGGCTGCCTGATTTCATCACCTCACATTGTGTAAGAAACAATCTTTTTTGTTCCTTTTTGATAATGCAAAGATATAGGCATTAGGTCTTTTGATGCAAATTTTTTAAAGAAAAAGATTAATTTTTTAAATTAATTCAATAATTAACTAGATTTATTAAAATATTGTCAAATTTATCTTTAAATAAACTGTTATCATTGACATTTTTTCAATTACCTTACCAAGTTTTGATTTTTTTCCAAAAAAAAAGCCCTTTTAATGAAATATCCTTTATTCAAAGCCTGTAAGTTCACTTTTATCCTAAAATGTGCATTTGTGCTTTATCGTGACTCTCTTATTTGAAACATAGGCAATGAATGCCGCTCCAAACGTCTTAGAATGATATCGGGAAGTTTGAAAGCCCGATTCTTGTGTCAAAATGTAGGAAAGCAGCATCCTAAGCAATACTTTTGCGTCCTTGTTTTCAAATACAAACAAAATCCATGAAGAAATTACTGAAAATCTTTTCCCTATTACTCTTTGCAACTGCCATTAGCGTTCAGCTTCAGGCACAGAAATTTGGCCATCTAAACACTGGCAATCTACTCATCCAGATACCTTCGACTAAGACTGCTGATCTACAGCTCCAATCTTTGCAAGATTCACTTGTAGCAGCAGGTGAAGCACATGCAAAAGCCGCTCAAGAAGAATATGTGGCCTTCGCCAAGGAGTATCAGGCAGGGAATGTTCCACCTGCTGAAGCACAAAAAAAGCAAGCTCAATTTGAAAAAAAGGAGCAGGAACTAGCCCAGCTTGAAGAGGAAATAGCTGCCAAACTTGCAAAAAAACGGCAGGAGCTGCTCGGCCCCATTCTTGAACAATTGGAAAAAGCCGTCAATGAAGTTGGCAAGGAGGGAGGTTACACCATGATTTTTGACACCAGCGTGTTTAATTCCATCCTCTTCGCCAAGGATTCGGACGACATCGAACCACT
>JAHEAS010000310.1 GCA_024642645.1 Saprospirales bacterium
ATTGGCGTTGAAATGGTCGGGACGGTCATTTTGTACATGGGGCTCAACACGGCCGATTTTGGCGGCGATGTGAGTGAGCGCATTTATTTTGCATTTTTTCATGCTGTTTCTGCCTTCAACAATGCAGGCTTTCAACTACAGTCCGAAGGCCTCCACAGTACCATGCTGCGCGACAACCATTTCTTTCAAGCGGTCATTGCCTTGCTCATTATTTTTGGGGGCTTAGGTTTTTACATTTCTTTCAACATCGTAGATTATGGGCGCCAAAGGTTGCGGGCACGTTTCAAGCAGGTGGTTTTGGGCGATGCTTATGACCATGTTCCTTGGGTACTCAATTTCAACAGCCGTATTGTGCTCCGCACAACGGTCATCTTATTGCTGGCAGGAACCGTGCTTTTTTATATCACCGAGTACAACACCTCACTGAGGGAGCATGGCGGCGTGGGGAAATGGCTCGTCTCTTTTTTTCTCAGTGTTACGCCCCGTACGGCAGGCTTCAACAATATTGATATGGCCACAATGACAAGGGAGGGCATAATGGTCACTTTGCTGTTGATGTGGATTGGAGCATCGCCTGGTTCTACTGGTGGTGGCATTAAAACGACCACCATTGCCGTGGCCACGCTCGGTATTTTCAATATTGCCAGGGGGCGGAGTCACGTCGAATTTGCGAAGCGGGAAATTGCAAACGAATCATTGCTGCGCGCCTTTATCGTCATTGCTTTGTCATTGATTGGTTTGGGGATTTCGATATTGGCAGTTGGTTATTTTGACCCAATGCTCAGCTTCGAAAAAATTGTATTCGAGTGCTTTTCCGCCTATGGTACAGTCGGTCTGTCGCTGGGAATCACCTCCTCGCTCACGACTGCCAGCAAGGTTGTTATTGCGATAACCATGTTTGTAGGACGTGTCGGAGCCTATACATTGCTCTTGGGTTTTTTGAAAAAAGCAGTGGACACAAAGCATTATCATTATCCGGTCGAAAATGTAATTATTACGTAACTAGGAACTAGGAATTTGGTATTTAAAAGTCCAATTCCCAATTCCAAATTTCACCACCATGAAATTCATCATCATTGGGCTTGGAAACTTCGGCGCCTCATTGGCCATCAAGCTTACCGAAATGGGGCATGAAGTCATCGGCGTGGACAAGCGCCAAGAGAAAATAGAGGCCGTTAAAGATCGCCTTACCTTTACGATAGCGCTCGACTCCACCAACCCTGCCGCTATCAAAAACCTGCCCGTCGAGGAGTCCGACGTGGTTATCGTGGCCATCGGTGAAGACGAGGGCGCCTCTATTCTTACCACCGCCCTGATGAAGCAGCAAAACCCCAAACGCCTCATCAGCCGGGCTATCACTGTGCTGCACCACAGCGTGCTGGAGGCCATGGGCGTGGACGAAATCGTACACCCAGAGGAGGAAGCTGCCTACCGACTTGCGAAGCGCCTCGAATTGCACCAAATCATCGACTCCTTCGAGATTTCTGAAAAATACTCCATCTACGAGATTAACCTTCCAGAAGACCTGGTAGGCAAAACCGTGGCCGAAACTGAGTTCCGCCAGCGCTTTCAGATGAATATTATCACCATCATCCGCAAGAAGAAACGGAAGAACATCCTTGGCGTGACCCGGGAGGTGAAGGACGCCATCGGCGTCGTTGCTCCCGACACCATGCTCCAAGAGGGCGACTTGCTCGTAGTTTTTGCGAAGAAAGAGGACTTGGATAGGTTCCTTAACGGATAGAAAGCAAGTCAAAGTAAAAAGGCGGAAGGCGAAAGGCGAAAGTTGAGGACAGAGCATCCCACTTTCGCCTTTTTACTTTGTACTTTTTTCTTCGTAAAAATCAGCGAGTACCTCCCCCGCCAACTGGTGGCCATGTTCGTTCCAATGCCAGTCGTCCTGGAAATAAAGCGGTGGACTGGACTTTGATTTTTCGATGAAAATAGGTGTCGGGTCAATGAGTCGAACCTTCAAACTATCACAGATTTCCTGCAATCTGTTGCGTGCCACGGTAACTTCAAATTTCCCTTCTGAAAGTGAATAGGTTTCCAAAAATTCCTGCCAGTCAGTGTCGTACACTTCTATTTTTTCAGGAATATAAAAAACGACGAAGCTGCTTCCAGCAGCTTCAACTTTTTGCCGGAGGCGCTCCAACAGCTTAGCCGTCACCTGCCAGGCGGCTTCCATTTCGGGCGTTTCTTCTTTTAGGTAAATGCGCCACTCGTCCGGCACCGCCTGGCCGGAAGCTGCGTAGCGGGCATTATCCCGCACATTCTTGACTCGCTTCGCCAGCTCGGAATTTTTGAGCAGCCAGTCTTTGGTTTTTGAAAAAAACGACCTCGAAGCCATCGTCGGCACAGGCACGTTGGTCAATTGGAGGCTGTCTCCCGATTCCACAAAAAGCGGCTTGAAGCCCCGGCTGTAGTAGCGGCTTTGGTTGTTAAACCACGGGTCGTTCACGCAGAACATCAGCACCGTTTCATCGGGGCGGTACTGGGCAGCATCCCGCTCGAAGCAGAGCAGTTCCTGATCGGTGGAGTAGCCACCCGTGCCAAAATTGATGACCTCGGTGTGGCGTTCTGACTGTTCCGCATTCAATTTCTTCTTTAAAACTTCCGAAAACAGCTCCTCAAACTCAACGGTGTATCCCTCCGAAAACGAGTCTCCCAGCACGATAATCCGTCGCTCGCCACTGTCCTTTTTCACCGGATACTCCGGCCCACGGATGCCCTGCGAATTGATATTTTCGAGTACCTCGTATTCTGTCGTGTTGTGGTGGCCTTTCGCATTTGGGATTTTTCGCCAGCCAAGCAAAGAATCGTACTCACAATAAAGTTGATGATGGTTGAAATTGGTCGCCTTCGGCGAAACGGCTCGAAGCACCAACTCCGCCAGCAACAGGCTAAAGACAGTGGAAAAGGCAACTAGGGCGAGGTTTTTTCTTGAAAACATACAACAAAATGGTGGGTTGAATTTGGTGGTCAGGCCCAAAGGTCGTGGATTTGGCCTTTTATTTTGACAAAAATCACCGCATGAACCCCTCGGCTTCGGAATTATTCCCCCAAATTTGCAGCCCTAAAGCCGGACAGGGAGCCGTCTGGCTTGAGTTAACAGCAAGACTGCAACTTGCCGAACCGTTAACCAATATTTTTGACATGAATTTGTACAACAAAATCAACAGGGACGAGCTGAAGCATCGCCTGATGGAAAGCGACGAAGTGCGTACCACGCTGTCGTTTTACCAGTATGCCCAAATAGAAGACCCAACCCGCTTCCGCAACGAGCTGTACCTACTGCTCGACGAGGTGGGCACTTTTGGGCGAATTTACGTGGCCAATGAGGGCGTCAACGGGCAGATTTCGGTGCCTTCGGCAAACTTTGAGGCATTCAAAGAACGGCTTTTTTCCGTTCCGTTTCTAAACGGTATCCGCCTCAATATCGCAGTAGAGGACGATGGCAAATCCTTTTTCAAACTCACCATCAAAGTCCGGGAAAAAATCGTGGCCGATGGGCTGGACGATGCCAGTTTCGACGTGACCAAGCGTGGACACCACCTCAGCGCCGTCGAGTTCAACGAAATCACAGATGACCCTGACACACTCATCGTGGACATGCGCAACCATTACGAAAGTGAGGTTGGCCATTTCCAGGGCGCCATCTGTCCCGATGTGGCCACGTTCCGGGAGGAGCTGCCGCTGGTGGAAAAGATTCTCGAAGACAAAAAAGACCGCAACATCGTGATGTACTGTACGGGTGGCATCCGCTGCGAAAAGGCCAGTGCCTACTACCTGCACCGGGGTTTCAAGAATGTGTTCATGGTGGACGGCGGCATCATCGAGTATGCCCGCCAGTGCGAACAGTTTGGTTTGCCGAACAAGTTTATTGGTAAAAATTTCGTCTTCGACGAGCGGCTCGGCGAGCGCATCAGCGACGATGTGGTGGCCGTTTGTCACCAATGCGGCGGCCCTTGCGATACCCATGTGAACTGTGCGAACGACGCCTGCCACCTGCTTTTCATCCAGTGCCCGACTTGTGCGGAAAAGTACCATGACTGTTGCTCCAGCAAATGCGCCGACTTTAACCAAATACCGGAGGAGGAGCGGGTTTTGCTCCGCAAAACGGAGACGTTCAACGGGTCGAAGTTCAGCAAGGGAAGGTACAAGGCCTTTCGGGTGGGGGAGGACTTGGTGATGCAGTGATTTTTTAAGTTGGCAGTTCGATGGTTGGCAGTCGGATGGGGAAGTAACAGTGTTGTCAGCATTAATGTCGGCTTGAACCATTATCCAATGACCCAATAAAAATGACCAAAAAAAGCCCCGGCAGCATTGTGCTACCGGGGCTTTAAAATTTAAGCGTATGCTTAGTGTCTGTTTTTGTTTTGTGTAGTCTTACTCAGATTAAAGCATTGGGGCAATCACAAGTGCCACCACTGACATCAATTTCAAAAGAATATTGAGTGATGGGCCGGAAGTGTCCTTGAACGGGTCACCAACGGTATCACCAACCACAGCCGCTTTGTGCGGGTCAGAACCTTTGTAATACATCTTGCCTTGGATTTCAACGCCTTCTTCGAACATCTTCTTAGCGTTGTCCCAAGCGCCACCAGCGTTGGACTGGAAGATGGCCATGAGCACACCAGTCACAGTTACGCCAGCCAAAAGGCCGCCAAGCATCTCGGCACCTACGAGGCTGCCAAGGCCAATCCAGCCAGGAATCATGCCCACGAGTACAGGCACGAGTACAGCCAACAAGCCCGGGCGCACCATTTCACGGATAGCGGCTTTGGTGGAAATATCAACGCATTTTGCATATTCTGCTTTGCCTTCTGCTGCGTCAAAAGTCTTTTTGTCAGCATCGCTCCAGTCTTTTTCGTCCTTGCCATCGTTGCGCTTCATCACTTCAAGCGCTGCCTTCAACGCTGGGATGTCGGCAAACTGGCGACGAACTTCCGTAATCATGTCCATGGCCGCACGGCCCACAGCGCCCATCGAAAGGGCTGAAAACAGGAATGGCAACATACCACCTACGAACATGGAAGCCATGACGAACGGATTGGTGAGGTCAATACCAGCCAATCTTGCATCCGGATGGGTGAGGTTGTAAGAGGTTACAAATGCTGCGAACAAGGCCAAAGCAGTCAATGCCGCAGAACCAATGGCGAAGCCCTTGCCGATGGCAGCAGTGGTGTTACCCACGGCGTCCAATTTGTCGGTACGTTGGCGCACTTCTTTCGGTTGATGGCTCATTTC
>JAHEAS010000311.1:0-1526 GCA_024642645.1 Saprospirales bacterium
ACCCAAGTCCAATCATTTACAATATAATCCTGGCTGTTGTCCGTGTAACGATAATCGGCGAGGTAGAATTCTACGCTGTCTGAGCCAATTTGACCATTCAAATATTTTCGTATGGTAACTTTGAAAAAATCTGGGTCATTGCCATTCTCGCCACCAAATCGTTTGGCAAAACCATCGCCCTCCAACATGCTTAGGTAAGCGTAAGTGTTATTCGTGAGGTATAGCCCCTGAACCACACCGCCGACAGCATCGCCTGTTAGATTCAATACTCCGCTTCCAAAAATATAGCTAACAGCATACGTGGTTGAACCATTGACACCTCCGCCAGTAATTGCACTGAATTCATTTTGGTAGCCAGACGTGGTCACATCATTGGTGGCAGATATTGCCCATCCAGACCAGTAAGGGAAATTTGGGTCATCGACGTAGTTATTTGGCAATTCAATATTGCCACTTTGGAAGACATTGCTGCTTCCAGCGTCATTGATATAACTCCCAACGGATAGATTGAAATTTTCAAAATCAGCTACCGACTGTGCAGTCAATTTTGCTGTGAAAAGGATAAAGAGAAGAATGTTGAGTGATTTCATTTTCTGATGTTTTTGATAATTTTAACGAGTGGTTATTTTTTTGAAAGATTTATGGACAGTCCAACTTCATAACTCCTTCCCGGCATTGGCCTGCGCTCAATGACCCGGAAAGTTGTATCCCAAAGGTTGTTGATTTGAAGAAAAAGTCGGGCAGGTTCACCGCCAATTTCCCATTCAAAACCTAACTCCAATTCACCAATTTGAAAG
This sequence comes from Saprospirales bacterium, assembly GCA_024642645.1. Lineage (GTDB taxonomy): Bacteria > Bacteroidota > Bacteroidia > Chitinophagales > Saprospiraceae > UBA6168. The sequence continues at coordinate 798 of JAHEAS010000311.1, forward strand.
CTGGGTAGTTTGCCCAACTCGGTCAGGACGCTGCCTGTAAACTGGTGGCGATAGTTGCCAGAAAACGCACCCGAGCTAACTGATAGACTGACAAATCCTTGATGTTCAGGTACATAGATGAGCTGTTGGCCTGCTTCTATTTTTGGTAGAACAACTGCTTTTTGGTTGGTCGAATGGACAAAATCATATCCGCCCAATAGCTGACAATGCCACTTCGAGCTTTTCCAAGAGTAGTGCAGCCGATTTTCCAGGCCTCTGCTCCATACCTCAGCGATATTGGAGGCAGCCCAAAAAAACTGCCCTGGACTCGGATGCCAGAGTATCCAATTCTTGATGTTTCGGTTGAAAATAGCAGTTGAAAATTGGATTGTTGACCGATGTTTTTTGAGGGTAACCTGACTATTCAATTCGCTGCTCCAGCCAGATTCGGCGAGCAGGTCTGGATTGCCACCTGGTGTCCAATACAAGTCGTTAAGGGTGGGCAAACGGTAGTTGCGTTCGAGTTTAGCACCTAATTTTAGCCAACTTTTTAACTGCTGTCCTACACCTATCGATGGTGTGGAAGGAGCGAATTTGCCATCAATCAACTCTTGTCGTCCATCTAGTTGGACACTGAAATTACGGCTCCTGTACCGAATCGAAGCAAACATTGCCGACTGATGCCGTACTGCCTGTGAGCCCGAATAGTTCTTGATAAAAGCCTTTGTATATGTTTGATTACCAGCGAGT